>JBDSKY010000100.1:0-9092 GCA_039916675.1 Bdellovibrionia bacterium | reverse complement strand
CGCAAGAAATACTGTGGGAGCTTCTGATACTGCTGTGAAAAAAGAAGTGGGCACCCTATCGAGGCAAGGCCATATTTATCGAGACGCAAATAGGTCGAGTGAACTTTTAGGTATATATCCTGCTGGGTCTTCAATTAAGGTCGTTCTACCTGCCAAAAACGGATTTTACTCAGTGCGTTTAAGAGAATCTCGTAAGGGAACTCAAAATGGCTGGATCCCAGAAAGCGAAATACAGCTTAAGTCGTCTAATCGGTTCCCGCAAAATTCAACAGACTCTTTTAATTTCAATATCATTCGTGCGGGTGGAATATTTAGTCTACTGCAGCCTTCGAGTTTACAATCCGCCGTCGGCGATAGAGCCTCTTCTTTTCTCAATGTGGGTATAGATGCAGAGTTCGAGCGAAAGTTCACCAGGTCCTATTCCGCAAGCTTGATATTCAATCAATATTCCTTCATCCAGCCCGTAAGCACGGCAAATGATCCGAACGTATTCTATTTTGCCAATGGTTTTATGCTCAAACTTGCCGCAAGTTACTATTTAATAGACAGTCCGGCATTGGCGGTTTCTGCGTCCTTAGGTGCGGGAGTGGCGCTCAGTTCAGCGGGCAATCAGATTCAAGGAAGCAGGGCTCCTACCCAAGCAAATTCATCTCAGATTATTACTTACCCTCTATTCGGCCATGTCACAGCACATTACCTTTTCTGTGGCAAATTTGGCTTATTTCTAAGGATGGGGTATCAAATCCATACCCTTGATTCTATTCCTATTGTTATTTTGCAGGGCACCGCTCAGTCGATTGCAGACATTTCCTTAAGTTCCTTGAATTCTACCGTTGGACTCGGATTTTCACTATAGGATCTAGTCGTTTATAACTTTTTGATGGCCTAATGTTGTCTTATTAATTAAAATTAGTATACTATTTAATTATCAATGGAGTATTCTATATGATTGAGACCAAAAATTGCGGATTACTACCTATAGTTGCTTTGCAATTATTGAGTATTATCAGCATGGCAGGGTGTGA
The DNA here is from genome assembly GCA_039916675.1 of Bdellovibrionia bacterium. GTDB lineage: Bacteria > Bdellovibrionota > UBA1018 > UBA1018 > UBA1018 > JBDSKY01. The sequence continues at coordinate 8,067 of JBDSKY010000100.1, read as the reverse complement.
TCGGACGGTTCAAACAGGCGTTGAAAGTACTGTGGACACAATCTCTTCTTCTGGCAATACTCCCAGTCTTTCGGCCCCAGTTATTGCTAACGCAAGTATTTCCAACAATATTTTGACAATTGTCGGAAGTAATCTTGCCAGTGTAACTGATGTGGTGCTTATAGGCGGGCAGGTCAATGCACCACTGAGTATCAGCAATGCGTCTAATACCTCTTTAACGGCCCGAGTTGGATCAACAGTAGCATTGGCAGTAGGCACGGTTTACAACTTACTTATTTCAAATGCCAGCGCGACGACCACAGTAAGTTTTAGTTATGATCTCACCGCAGTGCCCGTGAATGGGCTTGTGGTTGGAGGTACCCAACTCGTGACTGCCAGTGGAAAGGTGGGAATTGGGACTGCTTCACCCACTAACCAGCTTGATATAGTTAATAATTCTACAGATACATCGGTCGGGATTACCGGAAGTACCTTGGCTGCAGGGGCAGGTCTGGGTAATATTTATTTTAATAATTCTGGCAGCACTTCAGGTGCCAAGACACTTGCCATTATCACGGCCTCTACGTCATCTTCTGCAAATACTGGAAAATTGGGTTTTAGAGTAAAACAAAGTGACAGCGATACTGTCGGAACTGAGGCAATGTACATATACAACAGCGGACAAATATTCGCGGGGCCTACTGCTCCTACGACTGGCCCTGCTGGAGGAAGTGAGTACCATAAGGGAAATCTGAATGTCAGTGGTAATTCAGCGACTTTAGGTTCTGGTGTGGTTTCAATTCGTGATGTAAATCCAACGGTAGCTACCGTTGGATCAGCCTACTCATCTCCTGGCCTAGTATTAGCTCGCGCTGGAGGACTTGGAGTTGCTTATGATAGCGCTGTTCAGTTCTCATTGACTCGATACAGTAATTTAAATACGGCGCCCCACACGCAACTTGATTTCAATTTTGCTGATGCGAATAATGCAGGAAATACTATCGATTCGACCGCGGTTTCAGTGTTAGGCAATGGAGTTTTCAAAATCAAGCTTCAGGCAGCCGGAGTGACCCCCATGACTTGTGATAATTCTATAAAAGGTGCTTTGGCGATTACCAGTGTGGCCGTGCTCTGTATTTGCAGTGGAGCGAGCTGGTTGACCGTTGCTGGAGCGGCCTGCACTTTTTAAAGGTCTGTAAATATGCTTTTCCAGAAATGGGCATAGTAAATGAGCGATTTAAAACAGGTAGGGAAACAAACTTGGGCGTGGATAATTCTTGTTTTGTCTGGATTCGGATGTACTAACGCCACCACCAGTAATCTACCTGTTTCATCTGGAGGGGGTCTGGCAGCGACCTATCTTTATGTGTCTCCTTCCGGAGATGATTCAAAGACTGGGACTCAGTCTGAACCCATTAAAACATTTGGACATGCCGTCGAATTGGTTCGCTCTTTACTAAAGCTCGGATCAAACGTTCCAATTCATGTAGTATTTGGAGATGGAGAATACCCACTATCAACGACGGTTCAATTTAATCCAGCAGATAGTGGCACTGACTTGGCTCCGGTGAGTTACGAAGCAGCTACCGGGGCAAAGCCCGTATTCACTGGAGGTGTTCACATTTCTGGCTTTACCCCGTACAGCAATGGCATTTGGAGGGTTCAACTTCCTACTGTGGTGTCTGAAGGATGGAATTTTGAACAACTCTTCGTTAATGGGAAAAGAGCCACACGGGCGAGGTACCCTAATCAGAACGACTCTTCACCTGAAGAATCATACCTCTATATGAAAGATAAGGTGAGCAACAGTATCACCACTTCATTTATTGCCAATCTGACTGATGTTGCTCCAGTTATTTCCTTAACGACACCCCAATTTGACCAAACGGTCATGGTGGCCTACCATTCGTGGGAAACCTCACGTCACTGGTTATTAAATATCAATTCCTCAACAGGACAGGTCACGGTCAAGAACGATTGCCTTTGGGGTTTTGGGACCTTTGAAGTGCATCCTAGATATTATTTCGAAAATTTCCTCGCTGCTCTCGATCAACCGGGAGAATGGTTTTTGGATCGTTCGGATGGCTATCTTTATTATAAGCCTTATCTCTATGAAGACTTGTCTACGGCTGAAGTTGTTGCTCCTAAGCTTTCCACTTTTCTTCAGTTTAATGGGAATGCAGTGAACGACATTTGGGTTGAAAATATAAACTTTTATGGATTAATATTTTATTACGGACAGTTTTTGACGCCGCCTGAAGGCGTGGTGAACACCCAAGCAGCGGTAAACGTTCCAGCAGTTATTGATGTCAATGGAGCTAGAAATATCATTTTCAATACGATTGAAGTGGCCCACATTGGGACAAACGCCGTCTGGTTTAAAAGTGGGTCGAGCCATAGCAGTTTTTTAAATTCTTATTTGCATGATTTGGGGGCTGGCGGTGTAAAAGTGGGGCAAACTCCTACTGTAGGGCCTAGTAACCCTCAAAGTTCTCTTTCGCAGCCAATAGAAAGCCATATTACAATTGATAATAATATTATTGAAGGCGGCGGTAGAATCCACCAATCAGCAATAGGCGTTTGGATTAGTCATAGTGGTGATAACCAAATTACACATAATCAGATTGGAGACCTTTACTATTCTGGAATCTCGGTTGGGTGGCGCTTCGGTTATACTCCAAGTTATGCAGTTCGGAATGTAATCGAGTTTAATCGAATTCATGACATTGGCCAATATGCCATGAATGATTTTGGTGGAATTTATACTTTGGGAGAATCTCCCGGTACTTCCATCGCAAACAACGTCATAACTGATGTTTATGCGTATCATAGCGACGGCCAAGGGATTTACCTTGATGAAGGTTCTTCTTCTATTACCGTACAGAATAATTTGGTTCAAAGGACCCATCATGCAACTTTCAATATTCACTATGGTCGGGAAAATGTTGTTAAAAACAATATTTTTGGTTTTGGAAAATATGGTCAGATTGCAGGGGGACGTCAAGAGCTGTATCGAAGTTTTGATTTTCAAAATAATATCATAATTTACGATACTCCAAAATTGTTGCAAAGCTATTGGTTGGACGGAATTGACTCGGGATCCAAAGCTCTCTCAGGTTGGCCCCATTACCGTATTCATGCTTCTAAAAACCTTTACTTCAATACAGCGAGCCTTCCGGTTTTATTTGGCTTCGGAACGAATTTGGCGGATTGGCAAAGTACGGGTCAGGAAGTGGGGTCTATTGTTGCGGACCCAAAGTTCCTTACTTTAACTGATAACACTTTTACATTAGATCCATCGTCGCCCGCCTTGAGCCAGGGCTTTGCATTATTTGATGCCTCGAAAGCGGGTGTTTATGGATCAACAAAATGGACAAATTTAGCCAAAAGTTTACAAAGTATTTCTCATGTAGTGGTTGCGAATAAAAGTCCGCCCCCAGCCACATTTTTTGGGGGTATGTATGGATTTGGCGTTGATTCAAATGGCACTGGATTTTCTTATCCTAATCCTGCAACGGGAGCGACCAGTTGCCCGAGCGGATATACAGCTAGCCAAGTTTTCGGTACTCCGAGCACGGACCAACCCCTTTACATCTGTACCAAAGCTCCGGTTAGTGGTGAAAAGGAAGTTCTTAACTTCGGAGGAGTATATAGTGAGTATCTTAGCCCCTATCGAAGTAATGCAAATGCGATTCGGCCCAACCCAGCTACGGGTGGGGCATCCTGTCCTCTAGGGTATACAGCCCAAAAAATGCTTGGCAGTCCGCAAACAAGTGCTTTTCCTGGAGGAGATCATAATCTCTATATTTGTTATAGATCGGGTCTGGCAAGTGGCGAAAGCTTTTATAGCTTTGGTGGAGCTTATGGGTCGGGAGGAGTAACTGGCTATGTTAATCCAATTACTCAAGCAGCAAGTTGCCCTGCAGGTTATGATGTCAATCCACAAATGCTTAATTCATCAGGGGAAGACTATCCACTCCAAGTCTGTGCGAGGCTGCGACAATAAGGACAATTCGGGCTACTTTAAAAAAAGATGGTAGCTCCAAGATTATGGGAATATCCGGCAATCGGGATAAAGGCCCGAGAGTAGGCATAATCTAACGATAGCTTGGGAGCTAGCCAACCGAAACCTAGTCCGTAGCCGTCCCCTCTCTGTGCCTGATAAGGGATCGTAGAATTCTTAAAAGTTCCCGCTCTCAAAAAAAGATCGCTCATAAACGGAAATTCGACTCCAGCTTCATAACCGAAAGTCGAGTCTCCCAAGGTCGGGGACCAATGAGGATCCAAGTAGAACAACACAATTTTCATGACATTGATTTTTGTGCCTAAAATAACTTCTCGGTAAAATCCCAGGTTGGGCGCCGCTTCCCATAGGTTATCAATAATGAGAGACGACTGAATCCAATCATTGAAAATTCCCGATGCAGAAAAAGTCGCATCTGTAATGCGGTTTCCTGTTCCATCATTGGGGAAGATAAATTTAGCCCCAAGTCCCACTCCATAATTCTGAACGAAAGATTTTGAAGTTCCTACGTGAAGAATATTCAGATCGTCTCGGCGTGTATACCCAACGCCTGCCTGAAAGAGCTGTTCAGCCGTTCCGTCTAAAATGGAAATATTGGCATTGTGGCCGTAGTAGTCGATAGGACCCTCTGGTCTTTGGATTGTGCCGCCACTGTAGGTGAGATAGTTAAAGCTCAAGCTGTGCACTTGATTGAAAGAACCAAAGGAAGGATTTAAATAAATTGCGTCACTCAGTAACGGAGCAGCATGCCCGGCTCCCCCAAGGGCGTCCGTACGTGGGGAATGAAAATCCGAACCCACGGCAGAATAAGAAATTAGAGAAAGGGCAATCAGCTCAAGTATTACGAGGTTTTTGACTCGATTTCGAAATAGAATCCAATAGTTGTCCATAATTAGGTCCCCTGGCTTGAAATGCGAGGCGTCAATTTACTCTTTACATTAACAGTAAACCTAGTTAAAGATCGCGCTGATTATGGCATTACGCAAGGAAAAGGTCGAAAATTTTAGAATACAGCTTGTTAATCGTCGGGACTCGATCTCGGCAGATCTTCGTTCGGCTACTGCTGATCTCATCAATGATGCAGCGGTTTATACCGACGCCGTAGATCAGGCAGCAGCGGATACTGAAAAGAACTTTAGTCTCCAGATGCGGAATCGAGAACGGCTTGTACTCCTGCAGATTAATGAAGCACTGAAGCGAGTGGAAAGTGGCACTTTTGGTGAATGTGAGCGTTGCGATGAGGCGATCTCTGAAGGTCGCATTGAAGCATTTCCCTTCACAACCCTTTGCATCGAGTGCAAAGGCGAGCTAGAGTCCGAAGAACACCGGTTCCCGGGTAGGGCTTAATTAAGCGTCTCCGGGGAAATTTCTCTGGAGGCTACTTATGTCCCAAGTTCGTAAAGCAGTGATTCCGGCAGCGGGGTTAGGCACACGTTTCCTTCCTGCAACTAAAGCGATACCCAAAGAGATGATTCCGATCGTCGACATTCCCATGATTCAATACATCGTGGAGGAGGCCGTGCGCTCTGGAATTCGTGACGTCATCCTTGTTACTTATCGGAACAAAGAGGCAATCGAAAACCATTTTGATTTTAATCATGAGTTGGAAGATCACCTCGATCAAAAGCATAAGAGCGAATTGGCTGAAGTTTCTCGGTCGATTGGTAAGATGTGTAATCTTATTTCTATTAGGCAGAAAACTCCACTGGGGCTTGGTCATGCTGTTCTTTGTGCTGCACCCATAGTGGGTGATGAACCATTTGCAGTCTTGCTCGGAGATGATTTGATCGACTCCGAGATACCTTGCACCGCCCAGCTGATGAAAATAGCAGAAAAAGAAAATGCTTCAGTCCTTGGAGTTATGGAAGTTCCCCTTGCGGAGGTTTCAAAATATGGAGTCGTGGGTGGACGTGTATTGAGGAAAGGCTTGATGGAAGTGGATCGTCTTGTAGAAAAGCCAAGTCCGGAAAACGCTCCTTCTCAGCTTGCTATTCCCGGTCGTTATATACTTTCTCCGCAGATTTTTGATTGCTTAAGAAAGACTGCACCAGGTAAAGGTGGAGAAATTCAACTTACGGATGGATTACAGATTCTAGCGCAACTTGGAACAGATCTTGGTCCCAATCGGGGCGGGCGTTTGTTAGCGTACCAGTTTGATGGAACCAGGTACGATACGGGAGACCGTCTGGGATTTATAGATGCGACTTTAGCTTTTGCGCTGAAGAGGCCAGAATTGGCGAATGGAGTAATGACTTTAATGAAGAAACATTTAGGTAGCAAAACATGAAAGTTTACTTAACCCTCGTGAGCAGTTTGACCCTCCTGTTTGGGCTTCAAGCATTTGCTTACATTCCTCCTTCTCAGTTCATCGTCAAAAGTTGGGTTAATAAACACTCTGGCATGAAGGCCCTCAAGTTACGGAGTATGGTAACTGAGTATACTTCGGACAAGCCAACTCCAGTCCATTTCAAGACCGTCTCGGTTTATAATGCTGAAGCCCAGAAATTAAAAAGCTGGGCAATTAACGATTTTGATAAGGTTCTTTACAGCACGGAGAGAGACCTGACTTCGTTATCTCCTCTCTCTAAGTTGCTTTTCCTTTCAGACCTAAAAGAAGTGATCAAGACTCTCAAGTCCAGCGGTGTTCCTGTTCAAACTGAAGCAGAATTACTAAAATTCAAGACAGAACTGGAACGAAGAGAGTCCGAGCAGGAATCTCTCATCCGTTGGAACGGTACTGTGGTCTGGGCTCTAGGAGCGGCAGATTCCAAGCAGGAGCCGGAATCTGCTCAGCTTTGGTTTGAAAAGGATCTATTTCTTCCTCTTCGTTTTCTGTTTCGTACAGAAGGTGTAGGGGATCTTTACGATGTTCGTTTGGAGAATTACAGATTCACCCGGGAATTTCCTTATCCTCGTGGAATTTCTCTTCGTAAAAAAGGGGCTGGAATTATGTTCTCAGAACAAATTGTGGATATATCTCTAAACTCTGACGCCCAAGCCAGCAAGAGACCTCTTGGATCTGGTTTTACTGAACTCGGACAAAATTCACCTTCAGAATTGCGAAATCTGATTCAAAATTACTATGACATTATTCGGTAGCTTGTTGGGGCCCTCTGCTTCTGTTGTCCCTGCTTCTCTTTCAGGTGAAGTGGACTTAGAAGATTTAAAAGAAGAGAAAATTATTTCTGTCGCCGTCCCTCGCCCCCTGCATGGATTGTTTACTTATAAGGTTCCTTTGAATTTGCTTCCTAAGATTCAAGTAGGAAGCTGTATCAAAATATCGTTTGGAAAATCGGTCACCCATGCTTTTGTGGTTGAACCTGCCCGTCCCTTATCCACCTTATCTAATGACATTCCTAAAAAGTCTTTAAAGAATATATTGGAAGTTAACGACGGAGGACCTGTTTTCCCTGCTGACGTACTTGCCTTGTGCCGCTGGGCCTCCGAATACTACGCTACTCCTTTAGGGGAAGTGTTGAACTGTGCGCTTTCGTCTAATCAGGCTTCCGATAAATTAAAGAAAGGTCCACGGCCACCGTCCATATCTCATGCTTCTGTTCCTCGTCATTCTTTAACTCCCGATCAAGTAGACGTAGTGGCGGGAATCGATAAGTTAAGAAATGAAAGCAGCTTCACCGGGGGCGTAAAAGTCGCACTTCTTCATGGGATAACCGGCAGCGGAAAAACAGAAGTCTACATAGAGCTAGCTAAACGAACCCTTGAGATGGGTCGTGGAGTTTTGATTCTGGTGCCTGAAATTGCCTTGACCTCTCAGTTGCATAGGCGCTTCGAAGAGGGGCTGGGAGTTCCTGTTGGACTTTGGCATTCGGCAGTTTCTCCTGGTAAGAGACGAGATCAGATCGAGGCGCTTCGAAGTGGCGAAATGAAAGTCGTGGTGGGTGCGAGATCCGCTGTTTTTGCTCCCGTTCAAAACCTCGGAATGACCGTCGTCGATGAAGAGCATGATCCCACTTATAAGCAGGAAGATCGAGTACGTTATCACGCCCGGGATCTAGCGATTGTGCGCGCTAAACTGACCCATTCCCTTACGGTTCTTGGCTCTG
>JBDSKY010000099.1:0-6269 GCA_039916675.1 Bdellovibrionia bacterium | reverse complement strand
CTGACATATAGGCTCCCGTTCTCGTCAATCATGTAGTGATAGGTAAGCATTCGTATCGGGTGATATTCTGTTCCATTTTTTGTCAGGGTTTTTCCCGATGGTTCCCCATATTCAGAGGAGTAAGCTTTGCCTTCTTCGTCAAAAATCACTTTCCTGCTATCAGGAAAAAGATCCGTTCTGCTTATAGTATCAAATGGAAAGTCCGCAAAAAACGGATTTTCGAGCCATAAGAAAAATTCGGGATAGTATCGTTTGGATGATTCTGCAGGGGCTGGGGCGAATTCAGCCTCTTGTTTACAGAAGGTCCAGAGTGACAAAAGCTCCTTTAAGGATTCGTAGCTTCTTCCTCCGGGATCCATATGTTGGAGAACCTCGTAATGATAATTATTCTCTATGTGGCGGACCTGAGCATTTTGCTTGCCAGGCATACGAAAGAGCATCTTCTGGATGCCGTTACCAATAAATGATAATTCTCCTAAATATTCTCGTTTTGATGTCGCTGTCTGAAGAATTAATTGTAAGGTCCAATCATTTTTTGTCTTCTCTAAATCATGGCGACTTTGATCGATGATTTTTTTTAGAGCTCTTCTTCTGTTCGGAATTAGTACTTTTTCTGATTTATCTAAGTGATGATACTGATCAATGAGCTGGATTAATTTTTCGTGGTGGCCTTTGAACGGATAGGACTCTGCCGGAAATAAATCTATCCAGAATTTTTCTTTTTGAGACTCAATTCTGGTTTTAACGTCAGAATCTACGAGAATATTGTTTTTAAAATAGTCTGCGGCGTGAATGTTTTTAGTATTTGTTTCGTCGAATCCTTTTATTGGAGGGCAACCTGAAAAAGCGTCGTTTTGAAAATAGGAAACAGCCGTCAATATGGACAATAGAATTTTGATTCTCATGTTTATTAAGTTTTATGGTTTATGGGAATAATTGATAGTAAAAAATTTGGGCGGTAAGAAAACGGACGATAAATTGCACTTTGGATGCACCATGTGGAAACATTGGGTAGTTCGTTCCTGTACGCCGCAGGAGCCTTTTTTGGAATTTGGTTGTGCACGTTGGACTTGGACAAGGCTTGGAAAGGTTTTTCCTGAGATGGTGGCAGCGGTCCTAATGCCAAATCATCTTCACTTGATTTTGCCAAAGAAGGAGGAGGACGATACAGATTTTCGGAAACTTTCGGGCCTCTTGGGAGGCATCAGCAAGAGGAGTAAATTACGGAAACTTTGGCAATCTATTCCAGCGCCTGCGGATGTTCCTGACAAATTTCATCTTCGGCGACAAGTAAGATATGTAGCCTTAAATCCATGCCGTAAGGGGTTGTGTGCAGACCCACTCGAATGGTACTGGTCAACTTACCGAGAGGTTATTGGGGCCAGTGTCGAACGATGCGAAAGCGCTGTGAAGTTGGCTTGTGTTCTGGGTGAGCCTTCAAAGAAATTCGAAGTCCGATTTCACGGCTATGTGTCCGCCGATCCGTCTGTTCGTGTGGCAGGCACAGAATTTCCTACCCCCGCAGTATCAAAAATTTGGTCTGAAGAATCAATCGGGGAAATCTTGGCTGCCTCTGCTGGTGCGCTTCGTGTGCCGCCGGCAGATGTCAAAAAGCAGGGCTCACTTCGGACACTCTTTATTCATTTGGCCTGTCGACACGGATGGAGGCAACCGATTCTTCTCTCCAGAATTTGTGGGATTACTCCGCGTGCGGTTCATTATGTTTTGAATCAGCCAGTGCCCAAAGGGATTGAAGCGGCTGAACTTTGTTTGGGAGATCGTCGTCTCAGGCGCGAGTGGCCGTTTTCACACTTCTGAGCGACTGAAGAGAGAGAACGGAAATAATCTTTCACGACACTAAAGTGAGAAATGGAGGAAAATTTTTGAGTAATTTAAGGAAGAAAGGCGTTACTTTTTGAGCATTTTCGTTAATAGTGAAAAAGAAAGCCAAAGGCGGGGGGCCTTTGGCCTTCTTTTTCACTCATTCGGAAAATCTGAATTTAGTTGAAGAGAGTAAGTTGAAATGTGAAAGTTTTGCGCGCTCTGCTTTGATTTCTTTCTTAACTTTGGCTTTATCTACTTTTATATCTCAGCGTTTCGCGCAGAGCGTCATGCCGTTTTTTTCTCTACTCCATGATGCGCACGGCCAAACAGTGCAATCATTTCTCTGTTAAAAGCTGGAATGTCGTCAGGGCTGCGGCTTGACACCAGGTTGTTATCCACCACAACTTCTTCATCAACCCATTCTGCTCCTGCATTATAAAGATCGGTTTTAAGAGAAGGCCATGCAGCGATCCGACGTCCGTGTGCTGCACCAGCTTCAATAACTGTCCATGCGCCATGGCAAATGGCTGCCACAGGCTTGCCGGTGTCGAAGAAATCCTTCACAAACTGGACTGCTTTCGGCTGCATTCGGAGCTTATCCGGATTCATCACTCCGCCGGGCAATAACAGGGCGTCGAAATCATCTGCCCGGGCCTCTTCAAGAGCAGTGTCGACGGTGAGTTCGTCACCCCACTTCATAGAATGCCAGCCACGCACAACGTCCTTCTTCGGAGATACAACGCGCGTTTCGGCTCCAGCCTGATCTAGCGCTTGGCGAGGCTTGTGTAGTTCGTCTTGTTCAAATCCATCTTCTACTAAAATTGCGACTTTGAGTCCTTTTAGAGTTTCGCTGATATTTCTATTTTCTTTTGCCATGATTTTTATTCCTTGAGCTTTTGATTGTTGAGGTTGCAGGATATTCGCAGGATATTCGCAGGATATTCGCAGGATATTCAAGGTTGCAAAGCCAGGACCCAAAAAATCCACTTTTAGCGCGAGCGCAACAGGCACGCGGCCTGCAAGTCCTTGTCTTAATCGAAATAGCTGGTGCTAAAATAAAACGACTCAATGGCGGATGACGCTATTGATCAATAAATTGACTCTAGATATTCATGCATAAACTATTGGGTTCCCCAAGTATTTGAGGATAGAATCTGTGTGATGAAGACAAAGAAATATGATTTTATTATTGTGGGTGGGGGTTCGGCCGGATGTGTTTTAGCAAACCGTCTTAGTCAGGATCCGAATAATCAAGTCCTTGTTCTTGAAGCGGGAAGGCCGGATTCCATTTGGGACGTTTTTATCCATATGCCCGCCGCCTTTGCTTTTCCAATTGGCAATCCTCTTTACGATTGGCAGTATGAGTCTGAGCCTGAACCGTATATGAATGGCAGAAGAATTTATCATGCGCGCGGCAAAGTTCTTGGGGGCTCGAGTAGTATTAACGGGATGATTTTTCAGCGCGGGAATCCTCTTGATTACGAACGATGGGCGAAAGATCCTGGAATGGAAAACTGGAGTTACGCTCATTGCTTGCCTTATTTCAAACTCATGGAAGGTTCTCTTAAGAATGAGAATAATGAATATCATGAAGCTTTTCGGGGCACGCAAGGACCCCTAGCTTTAGAGCGGGGTTCATCTAAAAACCCTTTGTTTCAGGCATTCTTCAAGTCCGCGCAGGAGGCAGGTTATCCCTTAACTGAGGACGTGAATGGATTTAGACAAGAGGGATTTGCTACTTTTGATCGCAACATTTCAAAAGGACGAAGGCTCAGTTCAGCACGTGCATATTTACATCCGGTAAAGAAGCGTCCTAATTTGGATGTCATCTGCAGAGCGATGGTTACCCGCATTCTTTTTGAAGGGAAAACGGCCAAGGGCGTTGAATTTGTAAAAGGCGGCGGGAATTTGATCCAGGCTGTCTATGGGAAAGAAGTTATTTTGTGTGGAGGAGCGATTAATTCGCCACAACTTCTTCAGCTTTCCGGAATCGGCAATGCATCCGAACTTAATTCAGTGGGAATTAATGCGTTCAATCACTTGCCTGGCGTCGGCGAGAACATGCAGGATCATTTGGAAGTGTATATCCAGTACAAGAGCAAGTTACCTGTTTCAGTTGCTCCTTCATTGAAAAAGTATCGGTGGCCGGGAATTGGATATAATTGGCTGTTTCATCGGAATGGACCTGGAGCCACTAATCATTTTGAGGCAGGTGGATTCATTCGCGGCAATAACGAAGTGGAATATCCCAATATCATGTTTCATTTCCTTCCGATTGCAATCCGGTACGATGGCTCTTCCCCAATCAAAGGTCACGGCTATCAAGTACATGTAGGACCTATGTATTCAGATGCGCGAGGATCGGTGAAAATCAAGTCCTCAGATCCTCGGCAAAAACCTGCTTTACGATTCAATTACCTTTCGACAGAGCAGGATAGAAAAGAATGGGTTGAAGCGGTGCGCGCAGCTAGACATATTCTCAATCAGCCTGCATTCGATGATTACAACGCGGACGAGATGTCACCAGGACCGAACGTAGAAACTGATCAGGAAATTTTGGATTGGGTAGCCCGAGATGCTGAAACGGCACTTCATCCTTCCTGCACTTGTAGAATGGGAACTGACGAGATGTCGGTTGTCGATCCTAAGAGTATGAAAGTTCATGGAACTGAAGGACTTCGCGTTGTCGATGCTTCTGTCATGCGATATGTGACTAATGGGAATATTTACGCTCCCGTCATGATGGTCGCTGAAAAAGCGTGCGATTTGATTCTTGGTAATACCCCGCTGGGAGCGGAGCCTGTTAGTTACTATAGGCATAACAAGGTTTTAGCCAACACTCCGTAAACCTCCATCCCTTTGGGGTCAATCGCCAATCCAATAAGGCGTAGATAAGCTGGCCGGAGAATGTTAAATCGCGTTGATGAATTGTTTGAATGATCTGAACCGAATTTCGGCGCAATTAGAGGACCCACTACAACTTGTGAAGGTTCTTGCTGCGGATTCTCCCCTGGGGGTTCAGATTTTTGATAGCGGAGGTTATTCGGTTTACGCTAACGAGGCGTACACGAAAATGTATGGGGCGCCTCCACCTTCAACCTTTTCCGTTCTCACTGATGAAATCGTGACCGCAGCCGGTCTCATTGATCTCGTTCGTCAGGCATTTGCGGGCCAGACAGTTCAGCTTCCAGTGTTTTGGTATGATGTCCGCAGTCATAGCAAAAATATCAGTTTGGACGAACGGGAGCATCTTCAGAGGATCGGCAAGAATGTCGCGATCGAGATTCGATTGGTTCCGGTAGTTGATCGGGATGGCACTGCAAAGTATGAGGAGCTTTTGAGAAAGCTTCGTGCGATGCTGAACAGCGCATGAGATTAACAGAGCTGAATATCGCACGAAACGAAAACTCCAGCAGCCAAAAGTTCGCCCTGCAGGTAGACCTTCAAAGCCAAATCTGGCTCTAGTGCCCACTATGTATAAGGCTTTATCAATTTGTGGAAAATATAGGAAAGCCTGACCCAGATGATATGCGGGCAGTTCGTATCGAGGCTGATCGAGAACAGTGGGAGAAACTTGTTCCATAGCGGACGGTGCGTTTTAAATTTCCTGTATGTCAGTAGCAAAACGTGTACAAGAACGTCTGAAACCCTTTGTGAGCAACTTACAAAAAAGAGACATTCTCCCATGCGAAACGACGCTATAGTCAACAGAGATTCAGATGACCTCCAAAAATTCGGCTATCAACAGGATCTAAAACGAAGCCTAGGAGGATTTTCAGCTTTTGCGGCTGGATTTTCTTACATCTCGATATTAACAGGGCTTTTCCAAATGTTCTATTTGGGGTTCGGGGCAGCTGGACCTGCATTTTTTTGGTCATGGCCCATAGTATTTGTTGGCCATCTATTAATTGCCCTGTGTTTTGCCGAAGTTTCAGCGCATTACCCGCTCTCAGGCGGCGTCTACCAATGGTCTAAATACCTCGGAACCCCCTTTATGGGTTGGATGACAGGGTGGATTTATTTCGCCTGCCTCGTAGTTACTTTAGCTGCCGTCGCTCTCGCGATGCAAAACTCACTTCCTCAGATTTGGGAGGCATTTCAGTTTGTTAAAATGTCGAATGAAGCAGAGAGCTACGCAATCAATGCGGTCCTCCTGGGATGCTTCTTTTTGACTATTAGTACTTTGATTAATTGCGCAGGAGTGAAGCTAATCTCTATCATCAACAATGTGGGGGTGTTCGCTGAACTTATAGGCCTAGTAGTTCTCATAATTCTACTTGCTCTACACGCGGTGAGAGATCCCCTTGCTGCCACTACTGTAACTCTCTCCAAGGGCAATGGTCATTCATTTGGATACTTAGGCCCGTTTCTGGCTGGCACTGCTCTGACGGCATCCTATGTCATGTATGGTTATGATACGGCGGGATCGCTTGCAGAAGAAACTC
>JBDSKY010000098.1:0-17131 GCA_039916675.1 Bdellovibrionia bacterium | reverse complement strand
GTTCCGGGTGGGCATACCTCGCAGATTTTTACAAAAAAGGCTTTGCATTCGGCATCTTAATTAAAGGAGAAACAGCCGCTCAAGCCTACAGTGACGATCTCCTTCTCTATAGCGGCAAGTTTCAATTCATCCCCTCAATCGGTACTGGGTTCAGCCTTATCAAAAATGTCTTGCGGATTGGGTATAGCCTTCAGTGGATAAACCAAGCTTCGGGTCAAAGGGAGGTTTTAGTCAACGCTCCCAACTTAGGGTTCAACCAAACTTTAATGCAAGGTTGTGCTTTATCTCATAATGTCGGGCTTGAGTACTCCATTGCCTGGAAGACAATTTCTAAAATGACTGGAGTCGTCAGAAATTTATTTGGAGCAAATTTTTCTGCAAACAGCTTAATCCACTATACAAATAATCCTCAGGGAGTACCTCCATCCGAGCCAATGATGCTTGATCTTGCATTTAGTGGTCAACACAGATTCTCTGAAAAAACCTTCATTCGATATTCCTTTGGAATTAATGATGCGTTCGATGCTAATCAAGTCCCGATTTTGGGTCGACTTGTTGCTGGTATTGAGCTCTCTCTTATAAAGAATTTTACTTTTCGAGGGGGCTGGCAACTTGGCTATCCCACGCTGGGTTTAGATTTTGAGGTAAACTCTGGACGACATGCAATCTCGTTAGCTATGTTTAGCAGGGATACAGGCAGCAGCTACCACGAGTTAGATGTTCTCCGGTTTATGTTCCAATACCAATTTAAATTAGGAAAAAAGGAAGCCACCGCAGCCCGAACCCTTAGACTAATTATGAAGGAAGTCTCTGAACTATAAATTTTAGAACAAGATATACAAAGTATTGAAAACGAAGCTGAGCCCACGAACCATCCAAATTCGAGGCTTCGGGGATGGAGTCGGATATTACTAAATCAATGCTTCTAAGCGGCGGCCATAATTTTGAGGTTCGAATACTTGTCGCGCAGGTTCAGGCACTCGATTACATTGCTCATTCGCTTGAAGCGCTAGAGGACTCGGAAACCGGTCATTCAAGAAAGGCCCGACTCAAAGCGGCCGGCGAAACCTATGAGAAGTTGAAAGGCCAAGTTTACATGCTTTTGGGAGCAAAAAAATAACCCTCCGAAATCGGCAAATTTTTCCCAT
Source organism: Bdellovibrionia bacterium (assembly GCA_039916675.1). Lineage (GTDB taxonomy): Bacteria > Bdellovibrionota > UBA1018 > UBA1018 > UBA1018 > JBDSKY01. The sequence continues at coordinate 15,983 of JBDSKY010000098.1, read as the reverse complement.
CTATTGTGTGTCAAAACACTGTCCTAAATTCGCCTTGTCTCTTCGCATAAATTCCGTGTATTATTATATAAACATTATTACTTAATTTTCGTTTTCAAGTGTCCATGGAGGGACATAGACGTGAATAAGGATCTTTCACCTTCTCAAACTTTTCTTATATTTTCGATAGGACCCGGGCTATACGGCCTTCCGATAAAAACTTTACAGGAAGTTTTACTCCTTTCCGAACTTTCACGGCCTCCCGGTTTGCCACCGGCAATTGAAGGTTTTCTTAAACTTGGTCCCCGCTTACTTCCTATTTTAAGATTGGACAAACTTTTTGACCTTCCAGAATTAACTTTGGATCTTTATACACCTGTTCTTATTTTCAGAAAACTTGAACATCCTTATGGCTTGATAGTGGAAAAAATTCTGGAAATCGTAACAGTAACTCAAAATCAGTTAATCCCAATCGAACCCACTCAGTCTTTCAGGGGCAGCCTTGAGGCTGAGCTCCAATTAGGGTCCAAAACAGTTCACATTTTTAACCTTCACAAACTTCTCGACGCCCAGGAGAAGCAAGCCATCGCTCACTTTAAAAACGAAGAAGAAAATCATCGGCAAAAACTTGGGGTTGCTCTACCTTGACGGAGTCCAATGCCCGTCTATCCGAATTTCTAAAAGACCCGGATTTTGAAAATCTTCAGAGATACATTATTAAAGTAACGGGTCTTAATTACTTCCTGGAAAAACAGGAATACCTAATCAATCACCTCGAGAAGAGATTTACAGAAATCGGTATTAAGGACTGCACCTCTTATTTAAATTTACTCACTCAGCAAAAGCAAGGTGAAGTCGAACTGGATGCCCTGATCACATATCTCACAATCGGAGAGACATATTTTTTTCGGCATAAGGAACAATTTGACTCCCTTCGAGAAATCATTCTCCCCGCCGTAATAAAGAAGAATCAAGATATAAAAAGGCTGCGAATCTGGTGTGCTGGCTGTTCCACTGGAGCAGAGCCCTATTCGGTTGCAATTCTTCTTAAAAGCGATTTTTCGGCCCAAATTGCCGGCTGGGATGTAAAAATTGTCGGAACAGATATTAACCGAGATGTTTTAAATCGGGCTAATGAAGGCAAATATGAGGACTGGTCCTTTCGTTTGACTCAACCGGAATTAAGACAAAATAATTTTACCCAAAATGGTCAATCCTGGACCATTCTTAGAGAATTCAAACAATGGGTTTCCTTCCAATATCATAATCTAGTCAAGCAACCGTTCACATTACCTCCAGTACCAATATCAGAATACGATATTATCTTTTGTAGAAACGTCATGATTTATTTTGGGAAAGAGGTCATAGAACAACTAGGGTTTAACTTCGCTACAGCCTTGACCGAGCAAGGATGGCTGGTTATAGGACATGCCGAATACAGCTTGGAGGATTTTGGCTGCCTTAAAAAGGTCCCTGGCCCCGGAACTCTTCTTTACCAAAAGCTCAGTTCTAAAGCCGTGCCCGCGCCTGTTCCACTCTCGCAACCACCTCCAGCCATCCTTTTTCAACCGAATTTAGTCTTTCAACCCTCATTAGCAAAGCAGCTGCCTCTCGTAAATAAACCTTCTTTTACACCCCAAAAGCCGCAGCCAAAAATCCAGGAGGACCTCCTCAAGATTCAAAAACTATCGGACCTCGGAGAATTTGAAGCTGCTCATAAACAAAGCATTTTCCTTGTTGCTGCGAACCCTCTAGAACCCCTGCCCTATTTTTACTATGCATTGGTACTCATCCACCTAAAACGGGATTCAGAAGCTGAAGAGGCTCTCAATAAGGCGATTTATTTGAAACGTGACTTCATATTCGCACATTACTATTTGGGACTAATTCAGGAAGAAAAAGGAAAAAAGGACAGTGCAAACAAGCATTTCAATAATGTTCTAAAGTTGCTCGATCGCTTGTCACCTAAGACTCGATTTCCAGAGGGAGATGAAATCACTGTCTTGGAACTTCGGGAACTCGTAAATTTCTATCTTGAGAAGAAGTCTGAGCATAAGGGAATTAAATAATGATTAACGAGAAAGAAAGAGATCAGATATTTAAAAAGAGAACTGAACTTTACTCGCAGAGAAAAATTGAAACAGACCTTCAGCTGGAGATGAATTCCGTCCTGGTCATGGTTCTTAACGAACAGAAGTATGGAATAGAGTTAGCCGAGATTGCGGGAGTCTTTCGAATATCTGGGTTTACTCCAGTACCAGGAGCACCCGATGAATTTTATGGGGTGACCAATCTTCGCGGCAAAGTAACAACTCTTATCAACTTAAAAAAGCTTCTTGGCTTAACTGCAAAGAAAGAAGAAAAGTCAGCCTATGCGATCTTACTGCGGGCAAGCAACGGACACTTTGCAGTTAAGGTAGACTCTGTTGACAAAAATATCGCTGTTGATTTTAAAAAACTTATTCGTTTAGATGTTCTGCAGACCTCCACCAGCACCTATACAAAAGGCATAAGTTTAGAAAACCTTGTCGTACTGGACATTGCAAAAATCCTATCTCAACCTATCTTTAAAAGGAATATTAGATGAAACTATCCATTGAACTGAAATTGCTTTCCCTATTTTCGATTGCAACTATTTGCTCAGTTGGCGGGCTATTCTTCGCTTATGACGGCACCAAAGAAATGGTCGAGTCCATGACCTGGGTGACTCATACATATGAGGTGAATTCCACATTTGCGGACATCAGAGCTCATTTGAAAGATGCAGAGAGAAGCCAAAGGAACTTTATTCTAACAGGAGATCTTAATCATCTTGACCCTTTCGAAACGTCGCTTCGTTCAGCCAATACTTATCTTGCAAAAGTCAAAGCTCTCACATCGGATAATGCCAACCAACAGGAACGAATTGCTACCTTATCAGCAGCAATTGAACAGAAGGCTGCTACACTGCTGGATCCCATTTCAATTTTTAAGAAAAAAGGAGAAGCAGAAGGAAGAAAGGCCGTCGCATCAGCAATCAGAAGTCCTATTATGAATAAAGCTTTCGACCTAATCCAACAGGGAATTGAGGAAGAAAAAGGACTCCTGATTAAAAGAGAAGAGGCCAATCAAGCGACTGCGGCACATACAAAAAACATTCTTATCCTAGTCTCCTTGATTGGATTCTTAGTTGCTATTATGCAGGCTGTTGTCATCCGACGAACGATTATTAATCCTATAGCTAAAGTCCTCAAAGCCGCTATCGAAGTGGCCGCTGGGAATCTAAAACAAGAACCCTTACCTACTAACTTTGATGATGAAATTGCAGATCTGTCACGCGCCTTCAATCAAATGGTGGGATCTATAAGGCTCTTAGCCACTCAAAATATTTCCATCTCCAAGAACCTCGCTTCCGCCACAGCAGAAGTTCTTGCTTCGGTGCAGGAACAAGCAGCGGCCACGAAACAGCAGGCCGCCTCAGTGCAGGAAACAACTGCTACGATGGAAGAAATTGGGCAATCAGGAAACCAAATTTCTGAGCGTGCGAAAAAAGTAACAGCAAACGCCGAATCTTCATCTATATCAAGGACGGCCGGCCTATCAGCGGTGCAAGGAACTAACCGAACCATGTTAGGCGTCCAAGAACAAATCGAAACAGTAGCGGAGACGATTGTGAATCTAAGTGAACGCAACCAAGCCATCGGTGAAATCATTTCCACGGTTAACGACATTGCAGAACGTTCTGATCTATTGGCCCTCAATGCAGCTATTGAAGCCGCTGCGGCTGGAGAGCAAGGACGAAGTTTTTCAATCGTTGCAAATGAGATAAAAAGTCTGGCGGAACAAGCTAAAGAATCGACCATCGAAGTACGTTCAATTTTGAGTGAAATACAAAAAGGAATTAACAGCTCAGTTCTAATGACCGAAGAAGCAGTGAAAAGGGCAGAAAATGGAAAACAGCAATCCGGCCTGGCAGAACAAACCATCAATCAGCTGACTCAAACCACTCAGGAAAGTATCGAAGCTTTTCAACAGATTTTAGCTGCAACCTATCAACAGCAAATCGGTTTCGGCCAAATTACCCAGGCTCTAAAAGCAATTCAAATTGGCGCCCAGCAAACCGCAGCCAGTACAACTCAGCTGGAACGCGCCGCCTACAGCATGAATAATTTGGGTCAGCAACTACAAACTTCAGCCGAAAGATACCTAATCTAATGGATTTAAAACAGAAACTTCTGGCTGCATTTGAGGTCGAGCACAAGGAGATCCTTCAAAGGATTAGGGCCAATCTCGTGCTTATTGAGGGGAAGGAAGGCCCCCCCGATCCAAAGTGGCTGGACGAAGCTTTTCGAATGGCTCACAGCCTCAAGGGAGCTTCGCGTGTAGTAGATTATAACGAAGTAATGACGTTTGCCCATTCGTTAGAAACCCTTTTTGCAAAAGCTCGAAAAGGTGAACTTCTTCTGGATAAAGAAATTCTAAGTTCCATTCATTCTACATTGAATTCAATTGAAACCAGCATCGAAGCCACTCGGCAGAACAAAAGTTCTAGCGTTACCAATACGAAGCCGGTTGATCAGCCCGTAGAAAGCTTAAGATTGAATGCGACGCATTTAGACCAAATCTTATCCACTGCTGGCGAATTTATAACTTCGAAAAGGAATCAAACTGAAACTTCAACGCAACTGACAAAAGCAGGTCGAATCATCCGGGGTATGGAGAAGGAATGGTCATTCTGTAGAAAGTTGAATGCGGCCCAATTGCGGCAACTTACCCTGGTCCCGGAATTTGGCGGAATATCCCAATACTTCCATTCAGTTGAACGTGGGTTAAGGTCACTCTCAAGGCAGGTAAGACAAGTTAGCAAACTTCATCAACGCAACTCCTGGGAACTACGTCGCATGAGTGAGCAACTCCAAGAGGACGTTCAACACGCACGGATGGTTCCTGCTCAAAGCGTTTTTGAAGGATTTCATAAAATGACCCATGATTTGGCGACCGATACTCGGAAACAAATTGGGTTTCGTGCGATCGGATTAGAAATTGAGGCGGATCGCCTCGTCCTTCAAGCTCTAAAGGACCCGGTGATGCATCTTCTGCGAAATTCAATTTCTCATGGCGTGGAATCCCCAGAGGAGCGAGCGAGGGCAGGTAAACCTACGACTGCGCAAGTCATTTTGAGAATCGAATCAAATCGAGGACTTCTTAAAGTGTACATCGAAGACGATGGCAATGGCATTAACTATGAGAAAATTAAGCAACGAGCGATTCAGGAAAAATTGGTCACAGCAGAAGCAGTAAATTCCGTGGATCCTAGTCAATTGACGGAACTGATGTTTCGCCCAGGCTTTTCAACGGCTAACGAAATCTCTGACATCTCGGGACGGGGAATGGGACTTTCAGTAGTTCAAGAAACCGTGAAAAGGTTACGAGGTCAAATCGAAATTGTCTCAACGCCAGGGCAGAAAACTACCTTCGTCCTCTCTATTCCAATTAAACTTTCCACCCATCGTGTCTTGATCGTATCGATCGGCAATCAAATTTTTGGAATTCCAAGCTATGGAATTGAGCGGGTTCTCAAAATAGAAAAAGACGAACTTCAAGCAATCGGTGGAAAGCCAGTCCTCATGCTGAATGACAAACCCTTGTCCTTTGTAGGCTTAGGTGATCTCATCGGAACTTCCGATGCTTCAATCCAATTGAATGGTAAAGTAGGCAAGACTATCTCTGTAGTCATCCTCAAATCAGGCGGTAAACGACTAGCCCTAGCGGTGGATAGTTTTCTCAATGAGCGGGAAACGTTGATCCAAGACCTTCAAAGTTTTACCTTGGCCAATCTTATTTATATTAACGGTGTGATGAATCTAGAGGATGGAACATTATGTATTGTCCTGAATCCAATAGAGCTAGTAGATTCATTTAAAGAGAAGAATCAAATTCCGTCCTTTAAATCAGAGACGGAGTCCAATCAAATCCTTCAAAAACGCATATTAGTGGTGGACGACTCAATCACAACGCGAACTCTTGAGAAAAGTATACTTGAAGCTAAGGATTTCCATGTCACCCTTGCAATTGACGGAGTCGAAGCTCTTGAACTCCTTACTACAGATGCTTTTGATTTAATTATTTCCGACGTCGAGATGCCGAGAATGGACGGCTTCACTTTATTGAAAGAAATTAAGGGAAATCCTCGATTGGCTAAAATTCCGGTTATTATGGTGACATCTGTCGCCAACGCTGCTGACCAGGAACGGGGGCTCCATTTAGGCGCATATGCATATCTTATAAAACAAAAGTTTGACCAAAATGCCCTTCTTGAAACGATCGGGCAAATTTTATGAAGAAAAAACGGGTAATGATTATAGAAGATTCTTTGGTTGAAAGAGAGTTTATATCTTATATCATAAACCAAGATCCGCGCCTTGAAGTCGTTGCTTCATATTCCAATGCGGAGGATGCGATTTCCTCCTTAAATCAAGTATCTCCGGATGTTATTACCCTCGATATCCGTCTACCAGGGATGACCGGCCTTGAAGCCACCCTTCATATAATGTCAGAAAAGCCCACCCCCATTGTAGTGATCTCAGCCAACGTAGAATCGGAAGAACTCAATATTTCGATGAATGCACTGAGGGCCGGAGCGCTTACGGTAATCGAAAAACCACTGGGGTTTGCAAACATACACTTTGAATCTCGTGCCAGACAAATCTGCGATCAAATCGCCCTTATGAGTGAAGTCATTGTTCTGAGACAACGCTCCTTTCGCGATATTGGTTTTACTCCTTCTGATAATTTTAATTTAGATGACCTTAAGACTACTCGAACTTTAAAATCATCTAATCCCTTATCAAAAAGCCCTATCTATTCTCCAAAAAAAGGACAATGTTTCGAAGCTCTCGGCGTAGTAGCATCCACAGGAGGGCCAAGCGCATTAGTTACAATATTTGAGGCGTTACCCAAGAATTTTGCTCTGCCCATATTCCTAGTTCAGCATATTACAGAAAGTTTTCTCATTAGTTTTGCAAACTGGCTCGAAGGGCTATGTCCCTTTTCCGTTCTGTTTGGAAAAGATGGAGAGATCCCAGTGAAAGGCAATATTTATCTTGCACCTGAAGATCATCACCTAGAGGTCCGAGCGGGCAAAATTCAATTATCAAAATCAAACCAAGTTTCACTCCAACGTCCATCGGGAACAGTTCTATTTAACTCCATGGCCGAAGCGTACGGTCAAAACTCTATTGGCGTATTGCTAACGGGAATGGGTGATGATGGCGCTTCAGGCCTCCTTAATATTCACAAAGCAGGTGGATATACTATCGCTGAGGATGAATCAACCGCAATGGTATACGGGATGCCACAAGTTGCGGCCAAGCTAGGTGCCGTGCGGGAATTATTACCCCTGCCAGCTATTGCCCCTCATATCATAGATTTATGCTCGTCTAAGCAGGGCGTGATCGATGAGTGAGAGAGATAATATCCTAATCATTGAAGACTCCGAAACCCAAGGACTCTTCCTTCAATTAACTTTGCAAAAAGCCGGACTGAAGTCTTATTGCGCTCTAACAGGAGAAGCAGGGCTTCAAAGTTTAGAGGGAGAAACTCTTCCTGATCTCATTATCCTCGACTACTACCTTCCTGGAATGCGAGGAGACGAAGTTTGTCGATCCATCCGATCGAATATCAGAACCAAAACTATTCCGATTATCCTACTTACCAGTCAGGAAGAAAGTAATTCTAACATACCTATCGATAGTTCAGGAGTATCTTGCTACATTCCCAAACCTATTGATCCGGAAGCCCTTGTTACGGAGGTAGAAAAGCTTCTGGGCAGAACGCAGAGTCCCCTCCCCGCTTCAACCCTCCCTCTAGAACGCACTTATCGCAGAGCAAAAATTTTGGCTGTTGATGATAGTCCCACTTATTTGGAATTTCTTTCTGGAATGCTTGCTGAAGAAGGCTACGCCGTCAGCAAATGTGCCAATGGGCATGACGCTTTAGCCCGACTAGATAAAGAAACCTTCCAGTGCATCTTGGTCGACCTCGTGATGCCAGTACTGGACGGAGTTGAAGTTTGTAAAATGATTATTGAACATCAGAAGCATATTGAGAACCCCGTGGTTCTACTGCTGTTGACTGCCCACGAGAACAAGGACGAGATGGCAAGAGCACTGGCCGCCGGTGCCGACGATTTCGTCGCAAAAACCAGTGACAGCTCGGTTCTCAAAGCCAGAATTAAAGCTCTCTTGCGGAGGAAATTCCTTCAGGAAGAAGAAGCAAACAAACGAATCGTGGAAGAGCAAAAGAACAAAGAATTGGAGGCCCTCCGCTCAAGGGCACAACAAGAGATAGCCGAGGCGAAAACATCTCACATGGAGGAGTTACAAAAAACCGCAGATGACCTAAAGGCGGCCAATGAAGAGCTAGGACGAGCAAAAGAGACGGCCCTTCAGGCTACGTTGGCCAAGTCTCAATTCCTTGCAACCATGAGCCATGAAATCCGAACACCAATGAATTCTATCATTGGCATGGCCGATCTCCTTTCTGAGTCAGCACTTTCAATAGAACAAAAAAGATACGTCGACTCTCTAAGCAGTTCATCTCTCAGCCTTCTGAGTTTACTCAATGACATTCTAGATCTTTCTAAAATAGAAGCCGGTCATCTGGAACTCGAGCGAATCGATTTCGACCTGAACGACGTACTAGCGAAAGTAGCAGATGTAACAGCTCAGCGCGCTCATGAGAAAGGGATTAAACTAGTCCTACATATTTCTCCCGGTGTTCCAACCAACCTTGTGGGGGATCCAAACCGCTTAAGACAAGTTTTAGTTAACTTAGTTGGTAACTCTATTAAGTTTACTGAAAAAGGCGAGGTCATCCTCACCATCAAATGCGATCCGACGACAAACATTCCTGGTAAGTACATAAGGCTCCAGTTTTCGGTAACAGATACGGGTATCGGGATGACTCCCGAACAAAGCGCACGACTGTTTAAGCCCTACGCACAAGCTGACACTTCGATCGCCACAAAATACGGGGGCACGGGGTTAGGGCTCAATATCTGCAGACAATTAGTGGAGAAAATGCAGGGAAAAATTGATGTCGAAAGCACTAGAGAGGGAGGAAGCAAATTCTTTTTTGACGCAGAATTTAAAATCTCTACACTAAATTATCAACAGGCCGAACTTGAAACCTCAAACCTATCGGGCAAAAAGATATTAATAGTCGATAACAATCCAACCAGCCGAATGATACTGACTGAACACTTTACGACATGGGGCGCCCGCCCTACCGAGGCTGCGAATGGAGAAATAGGACTCCAGGAAATAACCCAAGCGATTCAAGCAGGTGATCCTTTTAATTTAATTTTAGTAGACTATTCCATGGTTAATGGAATGGACGGGCTTGAATTTTTGACCAAAACAAAAGGCCTTCCTACTCCAGCTTTACTGATGATCACACTCTCTGATCAGAAAAGTGATGCAATACGGGCCTGGCAACCCGGAATAAATTCTTTTTTACTAAAGCCCATTAAAATGCAGGAGCTCCTCAAGGGGGTAAACAGTGCACTGAATGTTGGTCACGCTCTACCACAAGGTTCGGCACCAGAAGCCCGTCCAACTGCTCATGGAGACAAAAGACCTCTGAAAATTTTATTGGTCGATGACAACGAGGAGAATCGATTTCTGATCGTCGCTTTCCTCAAAAATACTCCTTACAAAATTGATTTTGCTGAAAACGGAGAAATTGCGGTAAAAAGCTTTAAACAGGAAAAATACGATCTTGTTCTCATGGATATGCAAATGCCAGTCATGGATGGCTATGAGGCAACCCAGTTAATGCGAAAGTGGGAATCTACTAACAATAGGAAAAAAACTCCCATAGTAGCTCTGACAGCAAACGCACTTTTGGAAGAAAAGCAATTGAGCCTATCCGCCGGCTGCGATGCCCACGTAACTAAGCCCATTAGAAAAACAGCCCTATTGCAAACTATTAGTGAACATACGCAATTTGCCTCGTCCTAAATCTTCACCCAAGCTGTTGAATCAGCTGGGTCAACAGCTCTAAAGAAATATCATAATCTTTGGCACAAAAATCACAATGCACAACAGCAGGGGGCTTTTGTACCTGCATAGCCCTAAGTTCAACCTTCCCTAGCAATCTCAATGCGCGCTCAACTCTATCCCAAGAGCAACTGCATTTAAAAGCCAGAGGCATTTCCTCAATAACCGAGAATGAATTATTTTGAAAAATTTGCGACAAGAGATGGAGCGGATCACCGTCTTTTGTTAGCATTGTTTCGAGCGAAGAAATTTCAAAAATATGCTGCTCAATGGTCTGAACGACTTTCTCGCTCGCGCCCGGCAATGCCTGCACTAAAAAACCGCCAGCCGAGACTACCTTATCGGGTTGCTCAGAATCCATTGAAACTGCAATCCCCACTGCAGTTGGAATTTGTTCACTTTGAACCCAGTAATAACTTAAATCTTTAGCCAGATGCCCCGTTAACAACGGAACCGTTCCAATGTAAGGCTGGTTTCCTTCTTCTTCTTTTGTTCGCAAGACGGAAAGCAATCCACTTCCCCAAGGACCAAAGTTGGAGTCTTGAAAAACAATCTCTCGCTCAATCACATACCCCCGGACGGTCCCATCTGGGTGAGCGTCAACCAATCCTTGCTGGTAAAGCCCTTGCCCTTGAATATTTAAATTTACTTTTTGGCCTTTTTTGCAGAAAGACGAAAGCATAAGAGCCGCCACTACCGCTTCACCCAGACCTCTAGCCCCTTCTCCCCGCAACTGATGTCGCGTAGCCATCTCTTGAATAAGCTGGGTAGATTGAATTGCAACACCTCGGATATTGTCCTGGAGGGAAATACATTTTACCCATTGACTAGCCGATTGGTGAGGTGGAACGGGATTTACCATCTCACTCACTTTTTGCCTCGTCTGCACTTGGTAATTCCAAACGTGGATAGATAGGTTTCGGCTGATCTGGTTTAAACTGAACTTCTCCCCATTTTAGAGCTGCCAATGCTCCTTGTTCGGCAGGAGCTTTCAAACCTAACTGCCTGAATACATCAGGCATTCCGAATGGAAGAACTGGCATCCAACAAGTCGCCAACCAGCGAATCCCTTCTAATAAGGTATAGAGCACTTCTTTCAGCTCAGCCTGAGATTCAGGTGTGGCCTTCTTGGCAATAGCCCAAGGTTTAGTTTTATCAATATAAAGATTTAAAACCCGGGATCTGGACGTACACGCAGAGGAGTAAGACGAAGGATCAATTTTACCAAGTGACTCTTTCAAAAGCTTGGGCAAAGCCTCAAACGATTTTCGAACCTCAGCTGAATGCGTCACCTCGGTCGGCAAGGATAAAACCTCATCCGGGAAATATTTACGACTCATACTTATAGAGCGATTCACTAAATTTCCAAAATCATTGGCTAGGTCAGAATTGTTTTTAAGAATTAGAGATTCCCAAGTAAAATTTCCATCCTGAGCGAATTGATTTTCTGCCAATAGATAATATCGAAATGGATCAGGACCTGTGACGGCCATCACTTCGTCCGGGGTCACCACATTGCCGGTGCTTTTTGACATTCGATCTCCTTTGATCGTAATGTATCCATGGGCAAATACGCGCTCTGGCAGTGGCAAATCCAAGGCCATCAACATTGCCGGCCAATAAACACAATGAAATCTTGAAATGTCTTTACCGATCACATGCACGTGCGCAGGCCACCGAGAATCGAAAGCTTTTGCTTCAGGGCTTTCGGGATCCTTCAATTTAAATTCCAGTCCGGCCGCTGTGAGGTAATTGATTAAGGCATCAAACCAAACATACACTCCATGTTTTGGATCAAACGGAAGCGGAATCCCCCAGGTAAAAGGGGAGCGAGAAATTGAAAAATCTTTAAGTCCAGACTGTATAAAATTAACAACTTCACCACGACGGTATTCAGGCTGAAGAAAGTCGGGACGATCTTTAAAGAGCTTAAGTAACTGATCTTGATATTTAGAAAGGCGAAAAAAGTAATTCTCCTCTGAGATAAAACGAGGAGGCTTACCATGAGCCGGGCACAACCCGTCCTTTAAATCTTTTTCCGTATAGTATGCTTCACAGCCCTCGCAGTAGAGCCCCTCATACTTTGCAGAATAAATATCACCTTGATCAAAAGCCTTCTGAACCAAGATCTGAACTACTCTTTCGTGATCCGGGTCAGATGTTCGAATGAATCGATCGTAACTCATTCCCATTTGACGCAGTACTTTCTCAATATCGATCGCCATTTGGTCGCAATAAGCTTTGGGATGAAGGCCTTTACTTTCTGCGGCGCGTTGAACATTGACAGAATGCTCATCCATACCCGTCGCAAAAAAGGTGTCTCGCCCCATTAATCTGAGGCCGCGAACCAACCAATCTGCCCCAAGGCACTCCCAGGCCCACCCTACATGGATACGGGCATTTGGGTACACAATTGCTGTAGTGACATAATCAACTTTTGAACTTAAAGGCATAAGAACAGGAATTAACCCTAAGCTCCACCATTCTGCAAGCCGATAAGTAAATAAGGAAATCTAGTGAACACTAAAACGCGTTTTTCCATCCTAATGATTACTGATGATCGATTGTCCCCGGACAAAGCGCACCAGCTGAACCTTACCATTTATGATCTAAAACAGGAATTTCAAGTAGAGGTGGTCCGGCGTGAAACCAGCCTCACGGACGATCAAATCCTCGCAATGATCTCAAAAGAAGAAGCGGAGAAAAATCCCTACCATTTAGTTTTGGTCCCGCTTTATCGGTACAATGACTGGAATCGGCCAGGAGGACTTTTAGAGGCTAACCGAGTGGGGGCTACATTAGCAGGGTATTTTTGCGAATCTGTCCCACTAGCGAAAATTCCCAGCTCCTTAACCCAAACATCTAGAATCATTCTAGATTTCTGCAACCAAACGTCTGCAGAACTTATCGTTTTGATTCGATCGCTGGTTTCGGACAAGCTCCGTACGGGTATCCGATCCTTACTACTCCCTGACACGTCAATTTATTTTGAAAACTGGTACTCAAGCCAGGGAACTGGAAACCGCTTCGATCAAGTTTCTAATTTACCAGAAATCGCCAATACCAAATGGAGCGAGCGAGCCTCGGCTTTGCAAATTATACTCTCCACACTTTGGACCCTAGTTTTTATAGGAAGAGCCGGCAAGCCTGGCGAAAACGCCCCCCCTGAAGACTCTACGTCCAAAGCCTACCTTCAAATTGGCGCAGATTCCTCCTGCTTGGTGTTTAGAATTTGTTTTACTACCTTTCTTCGGCTTACGCCCAATCATGTTATTCAGCTTTTTTCCCCTAATCCTGAATCCCCAACTCAACCCGGACAACTTTTGCTGCGCTATAGCGATTTCTTAAGGGTACATACCTTGGGTGACACGTCTGCATTAGAAGTAGTTGTCGGCCTATTGCCATCTGCCTCTTCTGAGAAAGCCCATAATCAACTTCACTCACTTTGGCTGGACCCTGCTTCTGAAAATTTAGGTTCTGAACCCATCAACCAGCTTCCCACTCCCGATACTCCTCACCTTCGAATGCTTCCCAGTATTTCACGAATTGCCCCCAATTTAAGACTCATAGAAACCAAGCAGGACAAAAACAGGGAGCCTGATCAAAACGATCAGAATATATCCGACTCTTCCAGCAAAATTGCTGATCTTCGGGAAAAGATCAAAGAGCGGGAAGAAAAAATCAAAGAGCTAAGGCAGGGCGGCATAGGAAACACTTCCCAAATTGGCCCCCCTGATGCCGAAGCACTTCTAGAAGGCTTTCGAGAACGCTACTTTGATGCAAAGCATCAAATCCGCCAGTTTGAAGTAGAAATACTTAAGCTTCAAAGCGGAGGAGGCAGTGCTGAGGAAATTCAAACCTTACGACTCAAAATGGACGCATTGCGAAATAGAGAAATAGCCTGGATAAAAAAACTGATGGCAACAATCAGAGACTTCAAAAACTCGAAAAGTTAGCCCCTCAAAGTAGAAACTAAATAGCTTGAAAGTTAAGAAAGAAAGATAGGAAGGGCGCCTCCCTCGTGCGATGAAATAAAGATGAACCAGATCGGTTTACAAGGTTTAAAACTAGAGTTTGAGCCGGCCCCAAAAAAAACCCACCTAATCTGGGTGCTTTTCTTAATTCTCGCCTTAATCTTTCACGCACTGCTTTTCATGATCCAGTTTCATTGGGCGGCCCCTCTCAAACCACCCCCTGTCGATATCCAGCAGATCGATCCACTTAAACTTGAAAGTATACGAAGCAAATGGAAAGAAAAAAGTCTCCTCCTCGATCGAAATCCTTCCATCCCTTCAGAAAAAGAGGCACCTCCAAACGCCCGCTATCTCTCCAAGCGCAACACTCAAGTGGAAAAAGAACAACGGGCCCGAGAGACGAATGTAATTCCAAAGAAAGGTAAAGCCAGCGAGGATTCTTCTGCCTCTCGCTCCAAACCAAAACCGCCTTCTTCAAAAACTTTAACCGATCTCGGCAATCTCGGTGTCCCATTTCAGCTCAATCGATCTCAAAACTCGCGTGAGCTCGCTAGCCGAGACACTCAAAACACATCTTCACAATCTCAAATGGCGTCTGAACTAGGAGGTGACCAAGCGCTGTTAGACAAAGATTTACCTACAGGGAGTGAAAATCTACTTAATACGCAGGAATCGATCTTTTATTCGTTTTATGCTCGTCTCTACGAAGCCATAGGCCCCGTCTGGCAGAGTCGAATCCGCCGAATTCCCTATAGACTGGAACTTCAACCTCGCGAATATCGGACCGAAGTGGATGTGGTTTTAGATCAGTATGGTTCGGTTCTAGAAGTTAAAAAGCTTCGTAGTTCAGGAATTGAAGAGTTTGATCGGGCTATTGAAGACGCCTGGAAAAAAGTCGGTCCGTTCCCAAATCCACCACAAGCTCTCCTTAACGGCAATAATCAAATTCATACCGGCTGGACGTTTAGCGTGAATGTTCAGCAAGGCTTAGGAATTCAAGAAGCGCCTCCTATTAGAAATTACTAAATAATCACTCCCCGACTAAAATTGATCCCACTTTGGAACTACCTACGAATAAGTGGCGCAGAATTGGAACCAGTTAGTATTCATTTATCTTCAAATCTCTGAAAGAAAAATCTATTCCTATCGCAATATATTCATAACTAGCTGTAATTACTAATAAATAAAAACAGACCGACAAACGTTCAAAATGGAGATTTTGGCACATAGGTTGCTTTACTCTAGATCCGTAAGGCTGCTTTCACCACTGAGAAGATCTTTCCTAAAATTAGGAACATTCCCCTCCATTAAAGATTAACTCATACAGAAGTGGTGAAAGCAGCTAACCGTATTAACAGAAACAAAACCAATCCTAAAAAAATATAAAAAATGAATCGAACATCCGAATTTCGAAGAAAAATAATTAAGCTCTGCCGCAGGCTTAATTCCGAAGAATAACGATGCAAAGGACTTTGTTCCAAAACCTTCCCAAGGGAATAGCCAAAATCCGGCACTGTGATATTCTTGACCACTTCCTGGTCGATTCTAAAATAGAGAGCTCTACACCGAGCCATAGCGCCTGCGCAAGTGCTACAGGCCAACATATGTTGACTTAAAAAAAAGCGATCCTTTCCCTCAATATCGTTATCCAAAAACCTTTGAGTCCAAGGTACCCGGGAATTATACTCCGGACAATTAGGACCTGCCATAGCAGGACCAGCCGGATAAGGACCGACTCCTTCATTCATCGCAAGCCTCGCCTGCCATAAAATTTCCTGAATTTTCTCCCTATCCTTGTCTAACATTCTAGCCAAACGATCGTAAGACCAACGGCCCAAATGAACGGCAGTTAATACAAATCGTTCTTCCGGTGAAAGCCGATAAAAAACCCGTTTAAATAAGGAGGGGTTTTGAATCCAAGCTGTAAGTGCGCTTTGTCCTTTGGCTTTCTCCAACAGCCCTTTACAGGCTTTTTCCAGTGTCCTCTCGG
>JBDSKY010000097.1:0-2864 GCA_039916675.1 Bdellovibrionia bacterium | reverse complement strand
GTGAACTGAATCAATCTCTGGGGCCGGCGCCGTATAAATAAACCCGCCGTACTCTGTAAAACCACTGCCGTCAGGATTCAAAAAAACAATATCCCTACGTCCAAGGTATGTTCGACTTGGTCCCAATTCACAAGTAAGGCTCGTTGTATTGTCTGGATGCCTACCCACAAAGTCAGAAACAGTGCAAGTTTCACCACCCACTAGAATTTGAATTTTTGGGGAAAGGTCTCTTCCCTCGATCAAGAATTTTTCTGTTTTGTCAATTGCGTGGTAAAATGGCCGAGCTCTGGACATTGAGTTTGTTGAGGGAGCGGATTGTCTGTAGGTAAATGCATTTTTCAATGTCTTGGATTTTCCACCTGAGTTTGTAATTATGATGTCAAATTCACCAGTCCTGGGGGATGCACCGGTTAAGCATAAACATTGATCCCGGTTTTGGGTTCCAAGACAGCTTCCAGATGGTGTTAGAGGGGTATTTAGAGGGGTACAAGGTATTCCACCTACTGATATCGTTGTATCGGCATCAGTAGAGCTAATATTCTGATCTAAAAGGGTCCCTCCGGCGCGAGGTCCTGAATAACGATAAAATGCCCCTACAAAGGGAATTTGATTATTCAATCTTACTTTGTTGCTTTGACCTTTCTTGCCCTCGTGAAGTGAGCTTAGACTGTCATGGCTGTTACTTCCCAGCTTTGAACAAGCCACTTGAAGTAATGCGAACTCGATTGCCCAAAGAAGCCAGGGTTTTCTGCGAAACATGCTCAACACTCGTGATATTTTTCCTTCCATGCCTAAAGTAATTCTTATAACAAAAAGTTTTGACTATGCTTAGATTATTCAGTTTAGCATATGCTTGATCCAATTTCGCTTTACTTGTGCAGTTTTGCTAGGCGTTGATCAACCGCCACATTAATGTAATTATCCAAAACTTTCATCAACGCTCTATTCTTAATAAAATATTGTGGAAGACTTTGTATTTCTTCGAGAATAGCATTTGTTGCTCTATCTTCTTTTGTACGATTGATCTTGATAAAAATATTGACGGTCAGGTTTTTCGGTCTAGTCTCGTTTCCACCCGCAGGGCCAATTTTCAAAATATCATCCGCACATTCTGTGTGTCCCCCCGCGCTACCATGAAGTGGCGTCTGAATTCTGAGGCAAGAGGGATTCGCGTCTCCATGTGATCTATTAATCTTATGCGTATGTGAAAGAAAGGACTCCTTCTGAAGTACTCCTAAAGCTTGGTTCTCAGGATTTCCTTCGGCAGGATTTCTTGCGTTATTATGTCCTCTGAGAAAAAGTCCTCTTGCATCTGGGAGAGCTTTCCACTCTGGAAAAGTCAGCGCCAAATCTGACTTTTCAATAGGCTGACCCCTCATCAACTCCCAATCTGTCCCATAAATCGATTGAAATTCCGGCTCAGTTAACAGCGACATCCTAATTTCACCCAAGAGTCCTTCATCTTTTTCTGGTAAAGGGCCTTTGGCATTTGCTCTATTCAATATGACCAGATTAGATAACATCACCAAAACAATTAAAAATATACCTTTCATATTGACAAGCTCCATGTAGAGGGCATTTGTAAGTGAATAAAAGTGAGCCTTCTGACAAAACTATCCTACCAATAGAGTGAATCATAAAATACAATATTTCAAGCGGCTATAGTTATTCTGATAAAATTTATTATTCGATGGTGGGGTACTGTTTTATGAAGCATAGAATTTTAGTTGGAAGTCAAGCCGTCTTCATCCTCTTATTCTGGAGTTCCGCTTTTGGGCTTAATCACGGCGAGGCATTAGAACTTAGATCTAAATCTGTCGGCGGAAGTTTACAGTCATTCCGAAATCCTCAAAGCCTTGGTCATCATGAAGATTCTAGCAGTCTACTTCAAGAGATTAAGGATGATGTTAGGAATATGAATGTGGGGGATAGTTCTAGGAGCCCAATTTCAGTATTAGAATATGCTGGCTCCAGTACGGCAGAGGGACTAATGTACTTGCCGGAAGCTCGGTTGCACTATCCATTTCTTGTTAAACTACTAAGTAAGTCAACGGGATACTTTCATCACAATGCCATGGTTCCAGGAATGTTCAATCCTGGGGCCAATGGTCCGCAAGATCTTACTGAACTCTTGATAGAAAAGTTCAGCAAGGGTGTAACGGTTGTTTCAATGATTTTCGGAGTCCCAAATCATTATGTGGTTCTTGCCATACAAGCAGATGGTCGTATTCGATTTATAGATTCTCTTGCTACAGGTTATGAACCCCTTACGGAAGGTCAAAAAGCGAATCTCTTGAATACTTTGAAAAGTGCGCGAATTTTAAAGGAGAACGGGGAGGCGGTGGTCTTTCAAGAAATAGAAGAAATCTATGCAGGGCAACAAAAGGACGGGAGCAATTGTCTTATCTTCGCTACCCTTAATGCCTTCCAGATTGCGAGGAAAGGTGCAATTGAAGGGTACCAGGAGGTTACAGCATCGCTTTCAGCAGATCGACTTAGCACCTATTACGATCTAACCAAAATCGGAGACGAAGCCACATTGGAGGTGCCCGACTATGGACCAGATCAGTCCTATCATGACTTTATGTTGAGCTTCAGAAACAAGACACAGCAACTTATTGCAAGCGCCCTTAACCTTCCCACGTTAGAAATAGCCACAAAGAATAAACAGCCCTCACAACCTACCCAGATGGTGCCGAGTCATATCTCCAGTTCAGGACGGAGCAATCGTACTCTGGAGCGAGGAACTGCACAAAAAAAGTTCAAAAATAGAAGACAGAAAGGTAAAAGGAATGCGCCCCCTGAAGGTGGAGGCCAGGACCACGAAGGTAAGGTCAATAGAGCCAATGGTGGCCCACCAGGGG
>JBDSKY010000096.1:0-4040 GCA_039916675.1 Bdellovibrionia bacterium | reverse complement strand
CGAAGTTCTTCTTGCTCCGATTGTCTTGCGGCTTTCCATGTGACTCGAAGAATGAGGCCGACCATTAAAATAGCAAATAAGGAGATTTGCGCGCTTACATCCCACCAGCCAGCTTGCACGCCGATTCGGGTCAAGGCTCCAATAGCCAATGGTGCCGTAACGCATGCAAGCAGGATTTTCCTTGCGATTGTCCCACTACTAGTGCTGCTCGTGATGAGAGTCATTATCCCTTCCTTCGGACGTAGGCAGAGCGTAGCTGCGGTCAAAAGGATGAATCCTATTGCCGTATGAATCGCCATTCCGATGGAGGGTACGTAGCTTGGAAAACCCCAGTGACTTGTGTAAAAAATATACCCGGTCATCGCTACGAGGGCGTTGGCACCCGCCGCTAATACAAAAAATTGCCCGACCACAATAGGGATGACTCGCGAATTAAAAACAAGCAAGCCCGCTCCAAGGAGAGCAAAACCGGTAGATGCTTGAGGCGAGGGTCGTCCTGGATAAGGCTGGTAGCTAGTGGCAATCTCGGTATGGAATAGGCGGTCTATCCAGAGGTCCAGTCCAAAAATGTACTCACTTAACGTAAGCAATCCGAAAAGCAAGAGCACCCCTGCCAAAAAGGAGGCAACTAGAGTGCACTTCCGGAGCTTCTGAGTTTTCTGGGTGAGGAGCACTGCAAACGCTCCCAATGCCAAATTTAATGCTGCATTGGGCTGCATCGCGGGTAGAGCAGGGTGACCGTGCGTTAGTAGCGGGATGTTAAAAAGCCAACCTAGAGCGGTCAGGACTGTCAAAAGGAGGGTGACGAGACATAGAATTCTTGAAATAATAAGAACCCGCCTTATCAAGTGCTCGTCGCCCGGCCTCAGTTTCATAAGGGTTGCTTAATTGCCATAGTTTGATTCAAAGTGCTAAGTCAATCGATGCAACAGATTATCCAAACCTGTTTCATGAGCACTAGTCGGGTTGCGCAGAGAGCTATTCAAACGCGTTCAGGAATTCCTGAGCAGTAGGCCTCTTTTCAGGATCAGGATGAAGCGAGAGAATTATAAAGTTAGCAATTTGAGCGCCTTCATCGTTTGGGCTGAGGTGTAGCTGCTTGCCGAGTTTTTTAGAATTGCGATTTACCCAACGGTCATAAGCAGCCTGGTATTTTTGACGGTCAGTAAAAAAATTACCGTTATTAGAATAACTAATGGACTCTAAAACAGGCGAAGGAATACTTCCGTTAAAGAGTTGGTGCAAGACGATCCCCATCGAGAAGATATCCCATTTTTGAAAATTTTTCCAAACGCGGTCCTGGCTGGTTTTATCCTCAGGCCAGGAGGGAAATTGGTGGCGTTCGGGCGCGACATAGTTAGGTGTCCCCTCACTGGTGACATTTTGGCCGGGAGTCATCTGGGATCGGGTAATAGAGACGTCAAAATCTCCGATGACAGCTTCATACTTTCCTGGTCCTGTACTAGGGCGGACAAAAATATTCTCGGGCTTTAGATCCGCGTGAACAATGTCTAACTGGTGGAGATTTCGGAGAGCTATAAGCAGGGATTTTGCAACGTAGATTTTGTCGGACTGACTAGCCGATGATATGGAGTGAAGGGTCGAGGTATAGAGTTCAGTGAGAATAGTATCTCTGTCATATTGAATCGGTTTGAGAATTCCAATTCGTTTTGACTCTGGAAATTTGAGTAGATGATCAAATACACTGCCTTCGCGTTCGAAGTAATCACCACGAATATCGCCCTTTTTCCAGATGGTGGCGGCAACGTTTTTCCAGGTCCACATCAACATGGCTTTGACTGCTTGCTTCTTTCCTCCTAATCCTAGGAAATTTTTAGATGGGAGAATTAAAACTTGATCTGCTGGCCCAGTTTTGAATTTGATAGAAGAAAAATGGAGATGCCCGTGCTTGAGATCTTGAGCCGATGGCTTGTGCTGAAAAGGTGGGATAAAGTTAGTCTTTTTTTTGCGTGGCCAGCTTGTCGTTTCTGTCCAGTCTGTCAGAACATGGATGAAAAATCGATGAGTTTGATCGGTTGTAAAGTGAAAACTTGGGTCTTGAGTGAGGCGAGAAAATCCAGTAATGACGCTTTTTAATAATTCAGGCCGGATGGTAGATCGTTCAAATGTGCTCGGATCTAAAACAGACTCAATAAAGCTTTCGCCGGTGTGAAACTTTTCCAAGTAATGCCGAAGTTGCACTCGATCTTTGGAAGTAAGGTCTATGCGACGATACGGCTGATCAGCTGGGTTGCTGTAATCAGTATGGTCGTTACAAAAACCGGGAACCGAGGACTGTAGCTGAAATGCAATCCCGATCAGTAGAGTGGAAAAAAAGGAGGCGAGGCGAGTCATAGGGTTTCTCCATGCCTAGGGTCTCAGATTTTCTCAATACGCCAAAGAATATTCTACCGAGAAGCTTGTCGGGTGTGGGATTAATCAGAAAAACTTGTCAGTGGTCTATTAAAAGTGTTAACCAAGCTTTACAAATGGAACCAGCGAGGTTCCATTTGTTAGGCACGAAGGGTCTTTAGAATTCTTGTTTCTTAATATTTTGGGCAAAGATGATTTCCTGAGTGGGAGAAATTATGTGTCATTATAGATGTTTAACCATGTTTAGTGAGGTTGTGTCGTTTGCTCTATGCAAACTACCATTCTAGGCATGCATGCACTTATAGTTATTCCTACTTATAACGAGATTGAGAACATCCAACTTTTGATTGAAGCGGTGCTCGCTAATACTCCTAGCACCGTCCAAATCTTGGTAGTCGATGATGGGTCTCCTGATGGAACTGGGCAAATGGTCGATACTTTGGCCAAGCAAAATAGTCGGCTCCATGTCTTGCACCGGGAAAAGAAAATGGGCCTGGGTACTGCTTATGTGAGTGGCTTTACCTGGGGACTTCAAAAAGAATTTGAAGCTTTTATTGAAATGGATGCTGATTTTTCGCATCATCCTAAATATTTGCCTCGGATGTTAGAGCTTCTCGAGCAGAACCAAGTCGTTATTGGGTCTAGGTATGTCCCAGGTGGTGGGACTGTCAATTGGGGAATTGCACGCAAACTCCTGAGTCGAGGAGGAAGCATTTATTCTCGTCTAATTTTAGGAGCTCCTATACGCGATTTTACCGGGGGCTTTAATGGCTGGAAACGCGAAGTTTTGACTCATGTGAATTTGCCAACGCTCCGATCTGACGGATATTCCTTCCAAATCGAGTTGAAATACCGTGCCTTTTTAAAAGGTTTTAAGATCCATGAGTTTCCAATAGTTTTTGAAGATCGTAAAGTAGGGAAGTCTAAAATGAACCGCCGAATTGTATTTGAAGCCTTGGCTCGGGTTTGGGGGTTTCGGTTTAGTTCTTGTTGCCAAATCACAAATGATGGTCCTGCTTGACAGCAGCCACTAAAGTTTCTTAGAATTTACTATAAATGCTCAAAATTACTTTCTTTTTTGCGATGGTTTCGTGTGTGGTGGGGCAACTCAGCTACGCAGCGGGCACAACGACCTCGGTAGTTCTTGTCGATAAGAAGACGAATACCTTGAAGTTGGGTGACTATGAACCAGAAGGCTACAAGATCCTTAAAACTTATCACGCTACCTTGGGACAGGTGACCGGCGATAAGGAGTCAGAGAATGATTTAAAAACTCCAGAAGGAATTTATACATTCAATGCCTTGTTGAAACCTCCCAAGCTGCCTAAAAAATTTGGCGCAATGAGCTTTTCGATGAATTTCCCTAACTCCTTTGACGTAATCGCCGGGCGTACGGGCAATGGGATCATGTTGCACGCGACGGATGAGCCGGATCGATTGAAAAAAAATTATGACAGTCAGGGCTGCGTGGTCGTTCGCAATGAAGAAATTAATGAGATTAAATCCCATATTCGATTGGGTCTTACTCCGATTCTTATCTTTTCAGAATTAAGCGAAGAATTTCTACATCCTGGAAAAGATGTACGACTCACCGGTTTTTTTGAAAGTTGGATAAATAATTGGGAAAAAAGGGATATTGACGGCTATATGCGTCATTATCACACAGA
>JBDSKY010000095.1:0-3253 GCA_039916675.1 Bdellovibrionia bacterium | reverse complement strand
TTCAAGAAGAAATTACTGGCTCCGAAGGATTGGTAGCAAAAATTCGCTGGAAGCTCAAACAGCAAGGTTACAATTGAATAACCATTACAGCTTTTTGGAGTCACATATGAAATCATTCAAAATTCCTAATTTATTGCTGGCCATCAAATTCCAATCATTTTTATCTAAGTTTTTGATGATGATGTTGTTAAGTCTGTTTATCATCAGTAATCTTTCCGCAGGGGAATGTCTTCATGAGGCAAAAGAGGCTTTTGAGTGGGACAAGAAGTGTACTTTTGCCCGAGCGCCACTTTTCTTCTTTGATACTCCTTGGTCAATCAATCTCTGTAGAATCTGGAATGAAAAAGAACGAGCAAGGAAAAACTGTCTAGGTAAATTAAAAGTGGCGTACCAAGCCTCTCTCCTTAATCTAAATACACAAAGCACAAGGTACAATACGGCTGCCTCTGACTGGGGGAATACCGTTGAAAGCGTAAAATCTAATATTCGAACTCTGGCATCATCCAAGGGGAAGGACCTTCAGGTGAGTTTAAACCTAGCAAGAGAAGAAGGACGTCTGGAATTTTCCAACTTTCAATTCATCCGCAAAGTTTCACATAATTACGCAATATCGCTAAAAGGATTGGAGCCAAAATACCAGGAAATCACGTCAAAATTTGAACACTATTTTCAGTCTAATGATGCTGAAAAAAACAGGTTGTCCCATTGCATAAATGATTTAATTGGATCAAGTTCTATACAAAGTCTTATTACTGCAAAACTTTCATGTGAATCACTTTACGTAGAGGAGCTAAGAAACTACTCTGACTTAAAAGATCAGCTCTACGTTCTATCTCAACAGTATGAAGTTATTCATGAATTATACTCGACCTCCATTTCAGAATTTTCTGATATTTTGATTCAAAATGAAATCCCTCGTCTCAAGGCACCGACAATTTTACTTAAAAATATCGAAAGTATGATTAGTTACGCTGACTCGAGGAGTGATAATTTTCGGGAACAGCTCATTAAGAGTTTTGGAGAAATTGGGAAAAAGAAGCAAGCCTTTTTGGATCAAGAGTTCACTCGCTGGCAAGCTCAACATTCCCAGGAAGCCGCTTATCACGAGGAAAGCATGGCCTTCTTAAATGAGGTAAACGCATTAATTCACAAGGTAAGAGATTCGACGAGCAGTGAGGATGGAATCTCAAAAATAGCCAGCAAACGACTGAGAAAACGATATGATGCTTACTTTGAGATATTAACTTACAAAGCCACTTGTTTCGAGATGGAGAGGATGAAGAAGGAAGGATCTTCAATCTATAGTGGCTGCACTATTTTACATAGCGTAATTGAAGATGCTGAAGACTTTATGCGGGTGACGGGCTGGACACAAATAGGGTTCGGAATATTTAACATGAGGAAAGCTCCCCATGAACTGGGGCCATTAATTGCCGAGTTAAAATCGATGAAGGCTCATAAGAACCAGGGAACAGTGAGCCTGATTGATGCCATTAAGGTTTACGACACAATATTGGATCGATGGGACTTAATGTTAGCTACGGAGGGGGCTTAATATGCTAGGCTTTTTTCGATATTTCCAACTACTTCAAGTCATGATCGTTGCCAATCTTATTGTCTCCACTGTCTATGCCGGAGATGAGTCTCAATATTTTGACTTCGGGAATGACAGATGCCACCTTGATTTTGCGAATGGAGACTGGGTCTGTAGAGATGTACCGGCAGTTCAAAGTCAAACCATGGGACCGGATCAACCCCAGTCAGGACCAGGGGGAGATAATAACTTTGACCTCACGTCACAAGGACCCTCTGGTCCCAGGCATCGTCCAGACCAACAAATGGGCGAAATCAATGCCTTCAATGGTAGAGGCCCAAGCGTTATGTATAAGGGCACCAGGGTCTACTTAGAACTGCTCCCGGAAAACCTTCGTGTAACCACTGAGGCAGGACAGAGCACTTTAACCTCAATAGATCGCTTCCTTCCTGGTTCAAAGCTCCAGCCATTCATGGATTACTTAAAGAAAGAGTCTTCCTTTTTTGAAAGTAAGAGCAAAAAACTGGAATCAGACGTGGCTAAGCTGAAGGAAATGTCAGCTAACGGCGAGTTCAATCATTTTGACGATAAATCAAGCGAATTTGTCACCCAGTTAACTTCGATTGATAAAGGTATTCATGACCTATACAACGATCTAAAGACACCGATTCAAGAATTGAAAAAAAAGGTCGAGTCGGAACGTACTGAAAATCAAAAAAGGAAGCAGGAGTATATTGGTAACCTGAAGAGCATGGCCTCATTGATAAAGGAAACTATTGCTCCAGCTCACTATGAATTTAAAATCGACAACTTTAACTGGGACTCTACTCACTCCTCGGCCGTTGGTGCCACCTCTTCTGGTCTGAACCATCCAACAAAAATTTCTGAGCACGCTGAATCAAATATTTGGCTTAACGAAGCAAAAGCCAGAATAGAATCTGGTCAAAGATCAGAGTTTCTTGCCTTCGTGAGAACTCAAAGCAGATCTAGAAATACGCAGTTGCAACATCTGAGGATGTCAGGAGGCGATCCTGGTTTGCTGCTTGCGATGCAAAATGAGCAAAACAAATTAAGCACATTTGTAAGGACTCAACTAGACAACTACGGATTTTTCCATGATGTCCGAGTTGAAGGCAAATATAAACGGATCGTCGAACGCCTACAGTCATACGATGTTCATAGTGGAGATGACCTCGGTGATGAACTCAATAAATGGAATTCAGAGCTAAACCCACATCAGCAGGAAGTCCTCCGTGAGATGGACGATATTAACCGAGCCTTGGATCGTCTAGAGAGGTTCGTGCCGGCAAGCGAGAGGGATCACAAGATTAAGGATCTCTCGGACTTATCAATGAAATTTGGAGTCCGGGCACTCACTGACGCTGCAAGGAATGCGAATCACGGCGGTAATACCGGTGACTTCACTCTTCATTTGGCAGAAGCCCAAACGGGGGTGTCCGTTACCCTTAACCTCCTTGATTTCGCTTTAGGGTTTGTGCCGGTTGTTTCTACGGGAAAGAGTTTTTTTGAGGCTATTACTGCTACAAATGCAGTTACGGGACTCCCCCTGAGTGACGCTGAGTGGACCTTTGCGATTGTCGGGGCAGTCTCGCTTGGTAGTTCTAACTATTTTAAGGGAGCGCTTTCTGGTCTTAGTAAGATTTCTGCAATGGCTCTTACTAAATGGGGTGGGCATTTCGCGAAGGCTCATAAGGCGGT
>JBDSKY010000094.1:0-5372 GCA_039916675.1 Bdellovibrionia bacterium | reverse complement strand
AGATTCAGCAAACCCATCATTGCGTGGAGGAAGATTTATTACTGCCTTTTTCTGTGACTTTTTACGCGTAGCGAGTTTTTTTTGCATGGTATCCTTTTTTGAATTTCGAATTTAAAAAAAATCGTAGCACGTTTTTTTAAAAAATAAACACTTTCTAGCAGGAATGGATAAAAACTAGGGCGTTTTAGTACTGAGGTTGACTGCTACAGTGAGGCGACTTGAACTCAGGCCTGTAATAGGGTAGGGTGCTGAGCTTGATGAAAACAATTATTTTCCTAGGGGATAGCCTAACCGCTGGTTATGGTTTGCCTATAGAGTACTCTTATCCAGCTCAGTTTGCCAAAAAGGTAAGGGAACTCGGGGTTACTATTCGTGTTCTCAATGCAGGCGTCAATGGAGATACTACACTGGGTGGGTTGAAGCGAACTGCTCGTCTACTCAAGCATTTACCTCATTACCTGGTGATTGCATTAGGGGCCAATGACATGATGAGAAATCATCCAATTTACGAGGTGAAAAGTAATCTTAAGCAGATCATTACAGAAGCCAAAAATCAAAATGTTAAACCTATATTGTTTGGAATGAAAGCGCTTCCCATTTATGGAATTCAGTACATGAGAGAGTTCAATCAGATTTTTTTAGATTTGGCCCAGACATTTGTAATTCCCTATCTACCATTTTTCTTAGAAGAGGTGGCTGGTGTTGCGGCCTTTAACTTACCTGATCGGATTCACCCCAATTTACTGGGTCAGAAAAAAATTGCTGAGACGGTCACCCCGTTTTTGATCTCTGTTTTTGAGAAGCACAAATAAATGAAAATTTCAAATTGCTCATGAGTTTCATTAATTTAACACAGCGTACACTTAAGATAGCGCCCCAGGTTTTACTTTATGAAGTGGGGAAACCTCTTATGGAGTGTCCTGAGACCTGGATATCTCTTCCACAACTTCCAGGAGCTGTGTTCGGTGATGGCACCCATCCTACGACTCGGCTTTGCGCAGGGGCTGTGGATTTTCTTTGTCGACAAGAGGTATTTTTAAGTGTTTTAGATGTGGGGACTGGCACTGGCGTCCTTGCGCGAATTGCTCGCGCTCGCGGAGCTCAGTTCGTTGCGGGTACAGATATTGACTCTGCTGCGCTCTCAGCAGCTATGAAAAATGTCGCGCTCGATTCTCATCCCGTGAAAATTTCCATTTTGAATGTTGCCCCTGACCATTGGGGTCCACGTTTTAATCTGGTGGTCGCCAACATCCTAGAAGGTCCGCTTCGCGAGCTGGCACCAAAGTTGTCTCAGGCTCTAGCTCCGGGAGGAGTGCTGTTGCTTAGTGGGTTTACGCAGCTTCAAATTCCTGGACTTCAACTGGCTTTTGTAAGTCAAGGTTTGATTTACGTGAATGATTCTCATCTCGAAGAGTGGGCATTGCTAATGTTTCGCCAAAAATCATGACTATATGATTGATTTTTGAATGCCTTTGCGTCCCGCTTGGATGAGTCTTTGTCCTACGATAATCATAATTACCCCTGAAGCCAGAAATAGTAGATCAAATATCGATAATCCTAGGTTCTCTACAACGTGGTGTAATTGGATGACGTAATGATCAATAATTCCTTCGATCAGATTGAATAAGCCCCAACCCAGGAACAGTGAGCCCACGAATGTCTTTATCTGTTTTGGGACTTTGTCACGGTTCATTGCACGCCAGAATAACCAGAGTCCAATTGCCGTCATAATCCAGGTGAAGGCATGGAAGATGCCGTCCCAAAACATGTTGATTTCCATGTTAACTAAATTAACTTTTGGAACTCGATTTGAGAGCATATTGTGCAGCTGAAAAATCTGATGAAAGAGAATTCCATCTACAAATCCGCCCATGCCCATTCCCAATATCGTTGAAGCGGAGATGAGAGGACGATCATTATACGTCATTCTGCCTACTGACCGCGCCACGTGACATGCTTCGTTTAGTGGGCCATCCAAAATGGAGCACAAATGCAATAATCATAAAAATTATAAAAGGAGCTGCAGTCTCTAATAGGATCAATGGAAAGCTCGAATTAAAGATTTTTCCACGAA
This sequence comes from Bdellovibrionia bacterium, assembly GCA_039916675.1. Taxonomy (GTDB): domain Bacteria; phylum Bdellovibrionota; class UBA1018; order UBA1018; family UBA1018; genus JBDSKY01. Next base: position 3,298 of record JBDSKY010000094.1, on the reverse strand, counting down.
CTTGCTCCCCGATCTCAGTGTGGCAAAGAGGACAGGCGGATGCTAGAGGACTAAGCAGAAGAATCATAAGGCTTATAAGATTCATTAGGCAAAAAAGCTTACTTATCATGGTCTTTTTGCTTACAAGCAAAGGGAGATTCCATGAGCTTACTTAGAAGGTCCATAGGGCTGTCATAGATTGCGATGGCTCCGCTAAGATCTTTATCGGTCCAATGTCCTCCACTTCGAAAGGCAATTGTTTTTACACCTACTTTTAGAGCTGCTTCAATATCGTAGGGTGTATCTCCAATCATCAGAGTTTGGTCGGGAGGGGTTCCTAATTTTGATAGTGCTGCCTGGATAACATCTGGATCTGGTTTGGAATTTTTGACCTCATCTGCGGAAACTCGGGCGTCCGGCAATTTATCTATTCCAATGATTTTCAGGAATTTTTTTAATTCCACTTCTTTTGCGGAGGTTGCAATACCGATCTTTATATCTTGTTTTTCTAAAGTCTGAATGAGTTCCTTCGCTTTAGGAAAGGGTTTTAAAGTAGGGAGGAACTCCGAAAAAAAGATTACCTTTTTTCGCTCTGCGATCTGTTTTCCTACTGGGGAATCTTCCTTTATTCCGGAGAGAGTTGGGATCAGCTTATCGCCTCCCATCCCAATCAAATGGCGAATTTCTGTGTACGGATACGGTTTTCCTGCTTCTTTGAATGCTTGCTCGAAGGCACGTGCATGTGCATCATTACTATCTAAAAGCGTTCCATCAATATCAAAAATAGCGGCTACCGTAGGTTTCATTTTCTTTGAACTCAGCAATTTGCGCACCACACCCCTGTGAGGTTATTCTTCAAGAGTGGTTCCATTATTGAATGATCGGATAGTGAATAAAATAGAAATGTTGTGCAATGCAGATTTTGGGTACTCGGCGGGGAGGCCAAAGAATGAAGGATGTAATGCCACGCGCAAAACAGGATCGCAAAAACCTCGCTGTAGTTCATGGTGCATTTTTTGTTGCCTCTGGCCTTCGTTCGACAGTTTCTGATGAAATGGCTCTCAATAGCGCAGGGCAATCATTTTCATTGGGAACGATCAGCCTGTTTTATAGTTTGAAAGGTCGAATCTCAAAAGTATACTTGTTAGATACAGCAATTGACTACGCCTGGGTTGCCCTTTGGTATAGGCGGATTCTCGTATGAAAATTAAGAATGGCTACAATCTACACTGCTAATTCAACTCAGCCTGAAAAACCTTCCCATGTGGAATATGAGGGATTTCATACTGATATTGATTTACTTTTAGGCATTCTACCCGAACATTTAAAGCAATCGATATCTTTACTGAAAACTGATGATCTTCTTGAAGTTATTATGGACCTAGGACGTTCACCAGAGGCAAGGTTAACCGATCGTGTCCAAAAACTAATTGAACAACCGGTGCTCTTGGAAGACATCAGTCGCGTGGTTTCAAAAGTCGGTGAGTTCACAGATGATAATAGGGCTGGAATACCTCGCACTCTCCATCGTATTTCTTGTATTCGCAACCGGCATGGGCAGATTATTGGTCTGACATTGCGAGTTGGAAGGACTGTATTTGGCACGATCAATCTTCTGAGAGACCTTGTTGAGACGGGATTAAATCTACTTCTTCTCGGGCGACCAGGTGTAGGTAAAACAACCAAGCTTCGAGAAATGGCGCGTGTACTGGCGGATGACCTGCACAAAAGGGTGATTGTCATCGACACTTCTAACGAAATTGGAGGAGATGGGGATATTCCACACCCTGTCATCGGGGGAGCGCGCCGCATGCAGGTTCCCAAATCCCACCTTCAACATGCCGTGATGATAGAGGCCGTGGAAAATCATATGCCTGAAGTAATTATAGTGGATGAAATAGGGACCCAAGCTGAGGCCGCTGCCGCCCGTACAATTGCTGAGCGCGGCGTACAACTTATTGGTACGGCTCACGGTACTACACTTGAAAATCTCATTCTAAATCCTACTCTTTCGGACTTGGCCGGCGGAGTTCATACGGTCACGCTGAGTGATGACGAGGCGCGCCGAAGGCGAACTGGAAAAACTACCAATGAACGTCGAGCACCTCCAACCTTCGATATCGTGGTTGAACTTGTCAATTATGAAGAAGTTGTTGTTCATCGAGATACGGCGAGGGCGGTAGATTCTCTGCTAAACGGGATAGATCCGCACGGAGAAAGAAGAAAACATACTGAAGGAGGAAAGATCGATATTAAAGTCGAGCCTAATTTGGCGATATTGGCGAATCCAAGGCCGGAGAGGGTTCTACCGATGCGCCCGATTTTACCTGCCCCTGGAGAACAACCTATTCGAATTTTTCCTTATGGCATTAGTCGGGACTTATTGGATCGCGTGCTTAGGAACTTGGGTATAAGTGCGCAGACGATCGGACGTCCGGAGAATGCGGAACTCATAATAGCTTTACGTTCAAGTTCAGGGGATCTCAAACTTAAGCGGATCATAGGTGATCGAGATTTACCGGTCCATTGGCTCAAGAAGGATAACTCCACACAAATGCGACGTCTTCTGCAGGATATCTTTGGCATCGCGGAAGGGGAAAACCAAGACTATGTTCACGAAGCTTTGGAAGAGGTCGAGCATGCGATTCAAAGAGTCTTGAGTGGTAACGTGTCCGTGGCTCTCGCTCCGAGAGGTGCTCGACTCAGACGCATGCAGCATCGGGTAATTTCGCGTTATAAGCTTGCGGCTGAGAGCGCAGGCACAGAGCCGGCCTGCCATTTAATAATTTATCCTCCCTTTAATAGAATGGAGTCTGAAGAAAAATTTGAGCAACTTGATCTTTAGGGCGGCGGGAGGGTCAGCCAGGCGAAAAAGGTATTATCGTGGTAAGTGCTCATTATGATTCTGTTCTTGGTTCCCCGGGAGCCAACGATAACGGAACTGGAGTAGCTGCACTCCTTGCGCTGGCTCGACATTGGATCGAGGTGGGCACTCAGCCTCGTCTGACACTTCGCTTTCTATTGTTCGTAAATGAAGAAGCACCTTTTTGTCTAACTAACGGAATGGGCAGCCTTCAGTATGCACGCGCTTGCCGCGCGAAAAGAGAAAAGATTGAAGGCATGATCAGCTTGGAAACAATCGGTTATTTCCGTAGCGCTCCTCACACACAGCAATATCCCTTTCCACTAGGTCTTATCTATCCCATTACCGGAAATTTTATCGCATTTGTTGCGAACTTCGCATCGCACCGCTTACTCAAAAGAACAGCTCAAGCTTTTCGAAAAGGCATTTTTTTCCTCTAGAAACAGGAGTATTTCC
>JBDSKY010000093.1:0-4896 GCA_039916675.1 Bdellovibrionia bacterium | reverse complement strand
TCGGCGGCCGTCGTGGCGCCTTATTTCTATACGTGGGGAATAAACGACTCGTCCTATAAAGTTAAAAATCTAGTGGATGCCCATAATAAAGCAGGACTTAAGGCAGTTACCTTGGCTTTCGAAATAGCTGGAAATGGTTGCAAATTAAGCTCTGATGTAGATGATATGCTTTCCGATGTAAAAAGCTTTATGAGCCTCGGAGGCAAAGTTATTGTATCCTTTGGTGGAGCTTCTGGAACTTACATCCATGAGACTTGTACTACGAATAGCGCTTTGTTCGCCCAAATGGACTCCTTCCTCCAGCGCACAGGAGTTACTAATCTAGACTTTGACATTGAAGGATCCCACCTCAACGACACCGCTGCCATTGCAAGACTTATTGCAGTACTAGCCCAACTCGAGGCCAAATATCCTTCGCTTTATGTATCTTACACTGTTCCAGTAGATGCCAATTCCGGATTGGACGGTGCCACAACATCGATGTTGAAAAATCTCCTCAAAGGCGGCGTGAGAGTCGACATCGTAAATATTATGACCATGGATTATGGCTATAGTTTACCTGGAAAGAGCATGGGCGACCTAGCTATCATGTCTACTGAAAAGACAGTTACCCAACTTCGTTCAGTTTATAGTGGAAAATCCAATAGCGAACTTTACGCCATGATCGGCATTACTCCAATGATTGGAGTCAATGATGATGATTTCGTATTTACGGTCGCCGATGCACAGCAAGTGACCAAATATGCCATACAAAATGGAATTGGACTCCTTTCATACTGGGCTTTTCAACGCGATCAAGTAGGTAAGGGCAATATCGATATTGTTAGCGGCGCTAACAAAAGCGATTACGAGTATTATAAGACTATGCTCGCTGCGGTTGATGGGAATCCAGCACCTACTCCGAAACCAACTGCGACCCCAGCACCTACTCCAAAGCCAACCCCAAAACCGACTGCAACACCGGCGCCAAATCCAAATCCAAATCCAAATCCAAGTCCAAGTCCAAGTCCGGCCCCAACCCCTAACCCCTCTCCCGTTCCAAATCCAGTTCACTGTCAAAACTGGCAAGTCGGAACTAACTATGCCGAAGGCGACGTTGTAAATTACAGAAAACGTAATTACACCGCTCTGAAGACTCATGTTGCGACAAGATCCAATTCTCCTTCCCGATCACACAAAACTTGGAAAAAAGGCGGAGTTTGTCCTGTTTCAGAATCTGACAGCCTTTAAATCAAAGAATTTCAAATAGATTGAAAACTAAAGGGCCGAACTCATCCAAGAGTTCGGCCCTTATTTTTAGGTCTATCATTCCGCGTCTATACCAATGAAAAACACAAAAATAGATTGCTTGTAGATCAGGCCAGTGCTTCACTCCACGGAAGTCGCAAGTAACAATTTTTGGGGGAGGATTTATGAAATCACATCTACTTTTGATATCCAGCATTTTTGCCCTATTTCACAGCCTAATGAATGTCAGCTGGGGCGCCGGAATAACTACCCACATGTTCATGGCTGATGAAGCTATTGAATACATTAAGGACCCCGAATTTAAGGAGTTCTTGCGCCGCAATCAAAACACGATGAGAAACGGTTCAATCTTCCCTGACTCAGGCTATATCTGGCACAATAGCTACGGTGAATTTGCACACTGGGATGAATTCCACAATGGATATGCTCACTACTTGGACCAGCTCTGCCAGATGCCACTTTCTCCGCGTTGTGAGGACCTTTTTGCATTTTTCCTAGGAACTTTGTCTCATGGCCTCAGTGATGTATACTTTCATCGTGATTTTATAAGCGAAGTATCCAACAGGGATTTTAATGGCAATTACCAGGCCGCCCACGATTATTCCGACCGAGGCATTGATATGTTATCTATAATTGATTACGGTCGAGGATTAGTTATTCCATCCAAACATTTCCTTATTGAGGATGTTAAAAAAATATTTACTCTCTGCGGCAAGGATTTCACGCTTTTTGATTTAAAAGTCCGGACGAATACTTTATATGCGGCCCTGTTGGGAGAGCGCCTCGGCTCTCCTATTTCTTATGCGTACTATAAATATAAAAGTAACTGGGCACAGAATAATTATTTCTTTGGAAAAGGTGGTGTTATGGATTCAGCCCAGAAGATCGCTATAGTATGGGAAAAAGCTTGGGAGAAGGTTGTTCAAGATCAAGGATTTTCAAATATGGCCCAATTCAGATTAGAGGGCAACTCATTTCCAGATATTGAAATTATGTTAGATTAGCCGATCGGAAGGCAAGGACCAAAACAGCAAAGATAAGCATTACTGTCCTGATAAGGTTGCAGAGAACTCAAAAAATGTGACAATATTAATTACTGAAAAAATGCCGGGACTCCAATTGGAAAAAAATAACCCAAGCCCCGAGGAAGGACATCTCCAATGACTAATTCAATATCAAAAACAATTTTAGTTGTTGAAGATGATAGAGATATCTCGTTTACATTAGGTCTTCTCCTTGAGGGCGAGGGTTATACCGTCCAAACTGCTGAGAACGGCGCTGTCGCTCTTGAAATGCTTAGTAGGTACGGCATCCCACATTTGATACTGCTCGATATGGCCATGCCGGTTATGAACGGATGGCAGTTTGCCGTAGAGTTTTATAAGAAGTATGATCATAAAGCCCCTATAATAGTTATGACCGCTGCTGCAAATGCCGAACAGCGCGCAAAAAACATCGGAGCAATAGGATGGGTAGGAAAACCCTTCCTGCTAGAGGACTTACTTACGCTCATCCGCAGGTACGAAAGAAATTGAAAACCACTACTAGACCGGGTATTTTAATGAGCAGAATTAGGCAATAGGCCAGCAGCCCCAGAGAAAGGTCCAGGAAGTTAAAATGACAAACACAAATGAAGACATGAAGAGCGAGCTCGAAAGGCTCCGCGCCGAAAATCAGGCTTTGAAAAAAACTTCGGCTCGAGGACTATCTCTCAAAGTCAGTGAAAAAGGAGGACTCTCTGTCTACGGCCTCGGCAGATTTCCCGTCACTCTTTACAAGGAACAATGGAATAAATTATTAGACATGGCTGAGGATATACGTAGTTTTATTAAAGCTAATGATTCCCAGCTAAAAACTAAGGAATAGTAGATCTATTATCTTTTTTGATCTGCTTTCCAGCTCATCGAGTATTCCTTAAATTCCACGGATCCCGCTACAGCTGTCGCCTCCAGTGGGCGGTTCGTATCGACCATCACAGCTATTTCTTCCGTATGGGTTTTATCTTCAGCGTTCTTGGCTGCGTTTGGGTGAGGACCGTGATGAATGCCTTGGGGGTGCCACGTTATTGCTCCTTGGCCAATTCCTTCGCGCGAGAAAAAATTCCCCGCATGATAGAAAAGCACTTCGTCGAAATCAATATTGCGGTGATAAAAAGGCACTTTCATTACACCTTTGCCACTCTCTAGAGGCCGGGGAAGAAAAGAACAAATCACAAAACCCCGCGCCACAAATGTCGTATGTACGCTCGGGGGCAAATGAAACCCCGGAGACACTATAGGCCGAATATCATCCACGCTCAGCGCAGAAGGGGTTAAATCACCTTTCCAACCCATCGCATTCATGGGATTCCACGGATAAAATACTCGAGTCCATTCCCCTTGACGCTTAATTTTAAGCTCATATTCACCCTGAGTATTGATACCTGACTTTCGTTCCAATTCGGGCAGGATGGGGGTTCTCATCACCATTGGGTCAAACTGTGCATGGCGCCCTAACATTCCTCTCTCTGGCAATCCTATTTCAGAGAATGACTCTATTACAAAATGAGTATTAACCTGCTGCGTAGCAAATCGGTAAGTAGTTCCACGAGGAATGATGACGTAGTCACCCTTTTTATAAGCGAGGTCCCCGTAATCCGTCTCTAATATTCCAGCCCCTTCGTGAATAAAACGGACCTCATCCCCATCTCCATTTCGTACAAAAACTTTCATGTCCGAACTTAGTTTTGCAATTCCTAATTGCACGTCTGCATTCTTCAGGCAAACTTGTGCTTGGCCATCAGCCTCGCCTTTCAATTCCACAGCTTGATAAGCATGGGGTTTGAGTGGTCCCTCAATCCTAAGCCAGCCAGTAGGGGGGTGCCGGTGATAAAGGTGACTCGCCTTTCCGAAAAAACCTTGGCGTCCATGCTCCTCTTCGTAACTCTGTTCTGGAATATCTACGTGAGGCTGCAACGAATGATTACCTTGAGACCAGCCAAAGCCTGACTTACCTGATTTTCCCATTGCCATAATTCCCCCAAAGGTCTCAGTATTACATCGGAATGGCTATTGCAACACGCGAAAGAAAAGGAGAACTTTCCAATGCAAAATCCATCCATGAGTAAACCATCCAAACAAATTCATGACATTTCCGACACAGCCAAAGACACTGCTGACCAGGTAGTTCCCGAACTCCGCAACAAAGTGAAAGGAATTGCGTCCGAAGCTTCAGAACAGCTTTCTGATGTTAAAGACCAAGCAAAGGGCTGGATCCAACAAAACAAAACCCTCAGCCTCGTAGGAGCAGTCGCAGTAATTGGTACGCTGGGCTACTTACTTGGCCGAACCAATTCACACTCAGAACTTTGGTCTTCCTGGAAACAAAGTACTTAAAAAAAGAATTCTTTTCAATTACAAGAAACTCCTGTTTAAAAAGCAGGAGTTTCTTAAAAGCAAAGTATTTTTGAGTACTTGCCGTTCCTCTCAACCTGATCTAAATAAAGAATTATGGATGCCTTAATAGAAAAAGAAAATTCTCCGGTTGTTCAATTCGAAATCGGAAGTTACAAAAACTTCGTCTATTTGATTTTAGATTGGGCAAACAAGAAAGCGGCCATTGTTGACCCTCAGAACGATCTCACACTGCCGCTCAGCTGCTTAAAGAGAA
>JBDSKY010000092.1:0-6111 GCA_039916675.1 Bdellovibrionia bacterium | reverse complement strand
GCAAGTGAGATGGCGAGTCCCTTTTTGCCAGCACGGCCTGTTCGGCCGATTCGGTGGACGTAAATATCAACTTTGGCGGGGAGATCATAGTTGAAGACCGCATCCAGGTCTTCGACGTCAATTCCTCGAGCCGCTACGTCGGTCGCAATCAGGATACGAATACTTTCATTTCGAAATTTCGCCATGACACGATCTCGTTCGCTTTGTTCAAGATCACCATGTAGGCAGCCGCTGCTGACTCCGATTTCAGATAAGGCGCGAGCAAGTTCGATTACGGTAGCTTTCAAGTTACAAAAAACAATTGCGGACTCTGTCTTGTTTTGCTGAAGAAGCCAAAGCAAGCCATTGAGCTTCACATGGGCTGCTACTTCGTAATAAACCTGACGAATATGCTGAGGGGCTTGAGGCTTCTCTTCAATTGTAACCCGCACAGGATTCTTCTGATAAGAGCGGCTGATTCCCTCAATGGTTCGTGGGAAGGTGGCAGAGAAAAGAATCGTTTGCCGAGTCTTAGGGACTTCGCTTAAAATCTTTTCCATGTCTTGTTGAAACCCCATTTCGAGCATTCGATCCGCTTCATCAAGAACCAAGGTACTCACTCTGCGGAGATCCAAGGTTCCACGATTTAGATGATCCAATACTCGACCGGGGGTGCCTACAATCCAATGGACGCCTTTATCCAAAGAATTAACTTGAGCAAACATGGGCTGTCCGCCTGAAATAATAAGAACCTGAAGACCCGAGTTTTTACGCCCGAGCTTTCGAATTTCGCGTGCGACCTGAGTACAAAGTTCTCTGGTAGGGCAGAGGACTACGGCCTGGACGACTCGATCTTGGATATTAATTTTTTCCAAGATAGGAAGGCTAAATGCAGCAGTTTTTCCGCTTCCGGTCTTCGATTGACCGATGAGGTCCTTTCCTTCGAGAAGGAGGGGGATACTCTCTGCTTGAATAGGCGTAAGCGTTTCATAGCCAAGTTCCTTCACAACTTCGAGTAATGAAGGGGACAGGGCAAGTGAGCTAAATTCTGTAAGCATTTTTATTCCTAGTTTTTACTCTCTAAATAACAGGCTATCTAGTTTTCTGGCTGTTCAATCTACAAACTATCTAGTTAGCGGACGATTCCAATCCGAAGTTCTCTTGCCGTCTTTCTTTGGGCCGTCTTTCTTTTTTGCAGAGTGCATCCATTGCTTTTTATCGGATTTTTTCTCAGTTGTTTTCTCGTGCGCTTTAGAATCGTGCGGTTTAACTGGACTGAATTCTTTCTTTCTTTCAGCCGGACCATCACGATAATCCTCGCGGGGTTTTACAGTCCGCTTTTCGGTAGAAATTTGAGGAGCGGAGTTGGATCGTCCGTCAAATCGAGCTGGTCTTTCATTTCTGTCAGATCGTCCACCTCGGTCCGATCGGCCTCCGCCATAACCACCAGAGGATCGGTCACTGCGGCCGTACCGGCCTTTGTTTTCGTTCCTGTATTCATTTCGCTTTGGATAAGCAGAATTAGAATTTGGCTCTGCAGCTTCGGTTTGCGGTTCACGTTCCGCATTAAAAATTTCAGGGAACATCATGGAGAGAAGTCGTCCTGCAATTTCATCACGATTCATTTCTGCAATCGCATCTTTCCAAGGCTTGTCCATCAATTCCACTGCCCGAACGAAAGACTTTTGTTCTTGAAAACGGGAGAGGGTTTGAGTGATTTTTTTAGTTCCAATATCCTTGCGGGTTGGAATTCTGCCTTCGCGCATTCTGCTCTTGGTCGCTTTTTCGATACGTCCAATGAGGCCACGGTGACTTGCGGTCACGAGGTTCATGGCGAAGCCGGTTTTACCGCTTCGGGCGGTTCGGCCGATTCGATGAACGTAGCTGTCGAGCTCGCGTGGAAGAGAATAATTGATGACGTGAGTGACGTCTTTAACGTCAAGACCGCGGGAGGCAACGTCAGTACAGACTAAGAGATTTACTTTGCGGTCACGGAATGACTGCATGGTTCGTTCCCTAGCATTCTGATCCATATCGCCGTGCAGGCAATCAGCGCGATAACGTCTTTCGGTCAGGTAGCGGGTCAGGTCAGCCACGAGAGACTTGGTCTGACAGAATACCAATCCGTAGAAATCTTCGGCGGCTTCCACGAGTTTACATAGTACTTCGGGCTTATTGGACTCTGAAGTCATGTAGTAAATTTGTTCTACAGTTCCAGATAACATTTCAGTGCGATTGACTTGAACTTGTCTTGGAGCGACGAGGTACTCGTCGGCCACTTTACGAACTTCACGGCTCATTGTGGCTGAGAACAACCAAATATTGCTGGATTCGCGTGGGGTGCTTCCTAGAATAGTTTCAAGATCATCTTTAAAGCCCATGGAAATCATTTCGTCGGCTTCATCTAAAACGAGAGTTTGAAGATGTTCCAATTTCAAAGTCTTGCGTTCCATGTGGTCGACTACTCGGCCGGGAGTTCCGACTACGATAGTGACACCATCGCGAAGGCCGCGAATTTGAGTAGCATAGTCCGCTCCACCGTAAACGGGGAGGGCACGTATACCTTTGTATTTGCCTAGTAGATTGATTTGTCCAGCTACTTGAAGGGCTAGCTCACGGGTAGGGCACAAAATGAGGGCTTGGACCGCTTTTATAGAAGGGTCTAGGCGTTCCAAAAGTGGGATACCAAAAGCTGCTGTCTTACCGGTACCTGTGGCAGCGAGGCCTAAGAAATCGGTAGGCTCACCCAATAATATAGGGAGCGTTTCTGCTTGGATAGGGCTGGGCTTTTCATATCCTAAGTCGGATATTGCGCGCATTACCAAGGGGCTGAGATTTAATTCATTAAAATTTTGCAAGGTTTTCTCTTTTCTTAAAAAACGCATCTTAGCATAGTTTTTAGTTAATTGTTGAATAAAATAGTATCCCATCGAAGTCTTGGTAGAATGAGCATTCCGAACGGAGCTTTGAAAGGGGCATTAAGAGGGAAAGTTTGTAATAACACGTTGAAATCTTTAAAAAAATCTATAAAGTTCAGTATAAGCTGCTCGCTTGGTAGTGGGTCGGTCTTTGAAAGGTTTGGCATGAAACGCTTCGCAGAAAAACGAATTTTGATAGCAGATGATGAGACCGTTGTGAGGGAAGCTTTGGCCGAAGAGTTGGCTGATGAAGGTGCTACGACGTTTCAAGCTGCCAATGCTTTTGAAGCACTGTCGATTCTCAAAGTTAACCCTGTCGATTTAGTGATTTCCGATATTCGAATGCAAGGGGGGGATGGCATTACCCTTTTAGAAAAAATAAGGAAGACGGACGCCTTTCACCCGCCGTTGATCTTTATGACAGGGTTTACGGACCTAACTGTTCAAGAAGCTTATAGAAAAGGTGCGGAAGCCGTAGTGACCAAGCCCTTTAGCCTCGAGGTGATCAAAAACAGAGTTCTGCACTTTCTGATCCCGCAAAAAGATCGATATGGAAAAAAATGCGGCCACAATTCTTTGTTCCAAGTCCAGCAGAGCTTTCTAAGTTTTCAAGATGCCCTTAAGCAAAAAAAATTGCGCCTTGGTCGCGGGGGGTTCTTTCTGGAGGGTAACTACAGCCTTCAAGTGAATGAAACCCTTCAGTTCAAAATATCTTTCACTTTGGAAAAACCTGCACTATTAGAAGGAGAGGGAATCGTCCGTTGGGCAGGGGCATTAAAAGATGACTCTGTCGGAATTGGAATTGAGATTACTTATCTTTCAGATCAGTGCCGAGGTTCATTTATCCAGTATTGGGCGAACATTAAAGAAAAAGATTATATTCCAATGGGGATTTATTAAGGCTCATCGTATGCAAAGTATTGTCTTGTATTCCTACCGTCGTTGTCCTTTTGCCATGCGGGTTCGCATGACCTTGGAGGAGAAGAACTTAACCTACCTGGTCATTGAGGAGAACTTAAATTCCTTTTCATCAGAATTACTTCGCCTTCATCCGGAGGGCAAAGTTCCGGTGCTTCTTCATGATCAACAAGTAATCTACGAATCCTCAATTATTACCGAGTATCTGGACGAAGTGTTTCCTTCTCCAATGTTAATGCCTAAATCTCCAAAGGAACGTGCTCAGGTGCGCCTTTGGACTTATTGGTGTAACGAGCTTTTTAAGCCTGATTTAGATGAGTTCAAATATGAATGGAAAAGCTTAAATGAAGAGAAACAACTTGCGCTGAAGGGTAGGTTGCTGGGGCATCTGGAAAAGCTTGAATCGGGTCTCACGGATAAAGAATTTATTATGGGCAGTGATCTGACTTTGGCTGATATTCATTTATTTCCATTTTATAGGCAGTTGAAGAGGGTACAGTCGAGTGATTTGGAAACTGCCCCGTTTGTCCGACTCAATACTTGGTTAGAGAAAATTCTGGCTCGCCCCAGTTTTGAACGGGCTATGAAAAAAAAGTGAGAGCTTTGGTTAAGGGAAATAATTCGGGCATATAAGTTCAGGCGCCAGATGCCAAATTTCAAAGGTGTCTGACGCCTGTACATTTTAAGAGTTAGTTATTTAAATTATTAAGGAGAAACACAAGGTCCGACAGCATCGATAACTAGTTGGCTCTGAGTGTTGGAGCCTTTATATTTAGCAATGCATTTATCTGATCCCTCGTCTTTGAAATCTGCACTGACATGAAGGGTTTTGTCATGTTGGTGCGAGGTGATTAGACGAGTTCCGGTGTAATAAGAACCGTAGTAGTAGCCATACCCGTAACCACAAGGTTCAGAGCTTACTTGGCGAGGATAATCTGTCTCAACGGTTTTAATTTTTCCGGCTAAATTAAAAGGTTGGTCGATTTGCCCTGAAGTCAAAGCAAAAGATCCTTCATAATCTGGGAGTGTAACCGAATCCGGAACGTGAATCTTGACCTTTCGCACTTTACCTTCACTGTCGAATAGCTTCATTTTCAATTCAGTTCTACCGAAGTCATCCTTACGTCTTACATCCATAGAATGGTCACCAGGAGCTAGCTGAAAGGATCTTTTTCCGTGGTGGTCCCTAAAAGTGAGTGGTGATTTCACGTCGAGTGTTCCATGCATGGGGTAGTTACATCCAACTAGAAATATCGGCAGTATGTTGATCAAATTTTGTATTTTCATGAGTCCCTCTTTTGAGGGTAGCCTAGTACTACCAAGCGGCTGAGACAATAAGATTTTTTTGTTAAATAAAAATTAATTTCAATTTGTATTCATATTTTACTGTCTGATTCCGATAAGAAAAGTATGGGGATACGATTATCCGTTTATCCAATATTATTAGGGGTTTCTGTTTCGGTGCTTTCGATTCAGGTTTGGGCGAGGCAAGAGACAAAGGTAGATCTTCCTTATGACGATTCTATGACTCATATTGTTAAAAGTGAGGAACCCTCGAATAAGTCTCCTGCAAGGTCAGAATCTGCGGCGAATTCGCTTTCGATTAATGACAAATTATTAGTTGCTGATTCCGCTTCTACGGTTGTTTCATCTCCAGCCCCGGAAGTTTCACCTGCAGGTTCTGTCACCAATCCAACGGTAGTTTCAGCGCCAAGCTCTGTGACAAATCCACCAGTGGTTCCTCCATGGAATCCTGGGGCAGGGGGTTCAACAGTAATTTCGCCATGGGCACCAGTAGCGCCTCCAATAGAAGTTGCACCCCTAGATTCTGCTGTAGTCGCTCAACCGGTCAAAGAAGGGCCAATTAAAAAAGTTCCTCTCGTCGATATTCTAAAAGATCTCCAAGAAGGAAACCGGAGATTTGTTGAAGGCGTGACCAAGTCAGCAGGGAAAGATTCCGTGAGAAGGAAAGATGTGCTGGAGAAGGAAAATCCTTCGGCGGTTGTTTTATCTTGCAGTGATTCCCGAGTTCCTCCTGAATTGATTTTCGATCGAGGCCTTGGTGAGATTTATACAATCCGAGTAGCGGGCAATGTGCTCGGAGCGGCATCAGTCGCAAGTATTGAATACGCGATAGCTCGTCTTGGAGTGCGTTTAATTGTAATTTTAGGTCACGAATCTTGCGAAATTGTTAAGGCGGCCCTTAAACTCTCTACGGGAAAAAGTTCCGGTTCACCCGATTTGGACACCCTGGTCTCCTCTATTTATCTTGAAGAGAAAAAGGGACGGACCCTTG
>JBDSKY010000091.1:0-5177 GCA_039916675.1 Bdellovibrionia bacterium | reverse complement strand
CAAGCTTCCATTGACGATCTTGTAGACCTAATTTTAATAATTCTTCAGGCAACCCATCACAGACATACCCATCACGAAGGTTACGCGGATAACTAGCAAATTTTAGCCCCAGGATCCCTGAGAAATTCTTTAGAAAATAATTTTCAGCGGCAACAAAGCTCCACACGACTTCTCTCAGCCCCTCCAATTTTCTCTTCGTAAGAAGGACAGAATGCTCCTTGCGGGTCAGGGAGAGGATCTCTTCGTCTACTTTTAGCTGCTCTTTTAGACCTTTGATGCTGAAGTTTTTATTCTCATTCATCTTTTTTTCTTTGCAAGACCCTCGTCGATTTCCGATGATTTAACAAGTTTAGTCAATTCATTTTTGTACTTTCTAAGACCATACAGCCGGGAAGAAAAACAATGAATTATACTCAACAAATCCTTCGTCATCTCTTTTTGTGGAGACATCGATTCGTGATTAATTACGATAATTCTAGTCCCGTGCTTACGACAGAATTCTTCGAACCATTCAAATCCGAAACGAACTAGTCTATCTTTATGCGCGACAACGATTGACTCAATTTCCCGCTTTTCGACAATATCAAGCAACATTACAAAATTTTTTCTTTTATAATTTAAACCAGAACCAACATCGCTCAAATGCTCTTTGATAGCCACGCCAGACGCAATACAAAAATCTTGAACAGCCTTTTTTTGCGACTCGAGATCGCCTTCTGCCCAGCACTTGAAACACGGCAGTACGAATAACTAACTCGATCTCCAATTGCTATTTCTAAACCCAATACAATCCGAAAATCTTCTTCGGTATAGAATCGACGCCCAGTGGACGTTCGGTGAGCTTTGAGACGGCCAGCGTAATCCCACTTATGGAGCGTCGACACCGTCCGTCCTATTCTTTTAGCAAACTGTCCTGGCTTATATATGTCCATTTAGGACATAAATTACTACATTTTCCTATACTTTATAACTACTATTAATTACTCTACGATGTGTCCTGGAAACGTGCCCTGAAATAGTGTAAATCCTGATTGCAATATCGCAAAATAAAGATTCAGGATAATTTAAGTCTATGGCCATTTTTTCACAACGTCCATTTGAACTTCACACCCCTTTCCAACCAACGGGCGACCAGCCCCAGGCAATTGAACAGCTCCTTCAAGGACTTGAGGAAAATAAGGCATCTCAGGTGCTTCTAGGGGTTACAGGTTCGGGTAAGACTTTTACGATTGCTAATGTAATTGCGAGGACGGGCTTGCCCACTCTCGTCTTAAGCCATAACAAGACTCTTGCAGCACAATTATTCTCTGAACTGAGAGAGTTTTTTCCTAACAATGCCGTTGAATATTTTGTGAGTTATTACGATTATTATCAGCCTGAAGCTTATGTGCCTTCAACCGACACCTACATCGAGAAAGATTCTCAAATCAACGATGAGATTGACAAGCTTCGCCATTCCGCGACAAGGTCTCTCCTCGAACGGAACGATACGATTATTGTGGCATCCGTATCTTGCATTTACGGTTTGGGTTCTCCTGAGGCTTACGAAGGCTTGTTGGTTTGTTTGGAAGTGGGCAAGGAGGCGAAGCGGCAAGAGGTGCTGAAAAAATTAGTTGAGATTCAATACAAAAGGAATGACGTAGATTTCCATCGCGGGACCTTTCGTGTACGGGGGGATGTTGTGGAAATCTTTCCTGCTTACGAAGAAGAGAGGGCTATCCGAGTCGAATTCTTTGGCGATGAGATTGAAGCCATATCAGAGATAGATCCCTTGCGAGGAATTCGAGTCCAGAAGCTCCCTCGGGTCACCATTTATCCCGCCAGCCATTACGTGACTACCTTGGATAATAGGAAGCGAGCGATCGATACAATACGCGATGAACTGCGTGGACGATTACAGGAATTGGAACAATTGGGCAAACCAGTAGAAGCTCAACGATTGGCCCAACGTACGCTTTTTGATTTAGAGATGATGGAAGAGTTGGGGTTTTGCCAAGGGGTAGAAAATTACTCTCGCCATCTTACTGGTCGCTCGCCAGGTGAAGCGCCGCCTACTTTGTTGGAATACTTTCCGAAGGAATGGCTGATGATCGTTGATGAGAGTCATGTCAGTGTCTCTCAAATTGGAGGTATGTATCGGGGCGACAGGGCAAGAAAAATGAATTTGGTCGAGCACGGTTTCCGTCTTCCGTCAGCCCTAGATAATCGGCCCCTTAATTTCCAAGAATGGGAAAAGTTGCTGAAAAGAACGATATATGTTTCTGCCACTCCGGGGGATTATGAATTGGGGAAAGCGGGAGGGGAAATTGTCGAACAATTGATTCGACCCACCGGTCTTCTGGATCCGGTTGTCGAGGTTCGAAGTGCTACAACCCAAGTTGACAATCTATTAACTGAAATTAGAAAACGTGTAGCCAAAGGTGATCGAGTTTTAGTCACTACTTTGACAAAAAAATTGGCGGAGGATCTTACCCGCTATTATCAAACGCAAGGCGTGCGTGTAAAATACCTCCATTCTGATATCGAGACATTGGAGCGTATTGAAATTCTCCGGGATCTTCGTTTAGGAACATTCGATGTCTTAATCGGGATTAATTTATTGCGAGAAGGATTGGATTTGCCGGAAGTCTCTTTAGTTGGAATTTTGGATGCGGATAAGGAAGGCTTTTTAAGAAGTTTTCGGTCGTTGACTCAGACGATCGGTCGAGCTGCGCGTAATTCGGAAGGGTTTGTAATTTTATATGCTGATAAAATTACGGTCAGCATGAAAAAAGCTATGGATGAAACCGCACGTCGTCGAGAAATGCAGGCGGAGTATAATTTGAAACACGGGATTACCCCCCAAACGATTCAAAAGGCGATTCCAGCTCCACTAATTCCAGACTCCGATGAGAGTGCCGAAGGTCAAATGGTAGGCAAAGTCCTTAAGCTCTCTGATAGAGCGCAATTAGCAAAGCGAGCTCTTAGGACTGGAGCAGGGTCTGGTCATGGACGCAGTTTGTGGAGTGCTGCTGAATCTCCGCAGCTGGCAGTGGCAAATTTGGATTTATTGGATCCGGCAGCTAAGATTCAAGATATTCGCGAGACGGCGGGCGAGTACTTCATCTCAGTGGAAAATATTCGAGGTACCTTGGCCAAAATGGACGCGGACATGCGCGAAGCCGCTAAATCAATGCAGTTTGAGCGGGCAGCTGAGCTTCGAGACCGGATCAAACGTCTTAAGATTTTGAATCTTGGGCTTTAAATATTCTGGGGCCGCATATCAGTCTCGCGGCCCCTGTATTCAGCGGTCTATAGTTGAATGGCAAAGCTAGTGAAGAAGGTTGAAAATTTATTGTAGTAGAGTTCCCAATGGACACGACTACCTAATTTTACCGCACCACCCAATGCAATGTCATTGTTGACCAACTGGCTTGAGCCCGAGCCAGATCCATAAGCTAGCATTAGACTAGCTTGATCCGTCCCAACTTTTAGGCCCGGTTCGACAGTGAGGAAATTGAAGTTATTGGAAAAAGCTGCATCAACAGCAATTCCCACATTAGGACTGATGTTGAATCCTACCCCTGCTCCCCATTCATTAACCCCACTATTGAGTCCAATTGCTGTAACCCCAAAACTCATCTTATCGCTTGGCGCAATCAGAAGCCCGCCATTAATCCCAACACCAGAGGAAGGTGAAAGGCCCATAAATCCAGAAAATCCGATTTGAGTCTTAATACTCGGAATTCCAAAACCCAAGCCAAAAAATCCGGTGATATCGCCTGAAGGGTTTGCGTATCCAACTCCCGCTTCTAATCCTACTGAGCCATTTCCATAAGCTAACCCGGCGGCTAATCGATGGTTGGAAAATTGAGAGTTAGTGCCATCCTGAATAATTAAATTAGTACCCGGAACGCCTACGATACCCGCAGGATTCGAATTGATCGAAGTGCTGAAAGAAGGCATCGCAATACCGCCAGAAACGGAAATCAACTCTCCAGCATTTTTGTTCGACGAGGCAGCGATTGCAGGAGTTATTACAATTAATCCGAATAACGTTGCGATGGACGCAATTATTTGTGTTTTCATACATTAAGTATGACCAAAAATTTAATTTCGCGCCAATTTTTTTTACACCAGTAGATTAAAGATTTATTTTGATCTTCACGTACTCAATTGATAGTCTCGGGCCATCAAATTCCCTACTATGACAGTCGATGGAGTTCCCTTTGGCATTCATTGGAAAGCAGCATAAGAAATTTTTCGCCTTGTCTCTTATCATGATTTTGGCTGCGCTACTTTCAAAGCAGGCCTGGTGTATTCCTCTTAGTCTCAAACAAGCCGTAGAGTATGCTACCCGGCATTCTCCAAGCGTCGTCTCAGCTAAAACTTCTTTGTTGATCACAGAGCTCCAGTACAAAACCCAAATAGGTAAAATGCTTCCTTCGTTGGATTTTACGGCTTCCCATGGCTTTCAAAACAATATTCCTATTAACGCAGGAAGTGGTCTGTATTCTTCAAACTCAGCTGCGCCGTGGAGTAGCTCTCTCAATTTAGGAGTCACCGAAACTCTCTATGACAATGGAAATACTTTGACGCAGGCCTCAATCGCGAGATTGAATCAAGAATTAGCTTTTCAAAGTTATCGCCAAACCCGGGAAACAGTGGCTCTGGACGTTTCAAACGAATTTTACCAGCTTTCGTTGGCGACAATCCTATTGGAGGTGAGAGAGCAGCAGGAAGTTACTGTTCGGCGCCAGTTTCAAACACTCTCTCATCAGTATCAGCAAGGACTTAAAACCAAGACTGACTACCTTCGTCTTAAGACACAGGTACAACGTGCTGAACTTCAAACAATTAGCGCCGAGAATGATATCCAGCTCTCTTGTACGGTGTTAAGAAAGATATTAGCGGTAGGCCTTCAAGACCCCAAGTCGTTAGAATTTGACACTCTCCGCGTGCAAAAAGCTCAAAAGGTCGATTCTCTTCTTCCTTCGGATAAGCCTTCCATCAACGAATTTTATGATTCGAAGACCTTTGCGATTCAAAATGAAATTAATGGTAAGGCAGTCTATTTGGCCGAGAGAAGTTATTGGCCTCAGGTATTTGTGACCGGAGGTGTTGCTTATTCAAACTTCGCCTATTTGAATTCCGGCCTGCCGTTTAATAACGGAAGTCAGCTCACTTGGAATGCATTG
>JBDSKY010000090.1:0-6284 GCA_039916675.1 Bdellovibrionia bacterium | reverse complement strand
TTATCTCTCAAAGTTTTGAGAGCGAGTTTTATAGAGACTAGATAATAAAAGTATAAAAGCCCGGAACTGCTAAAGAAATTTAGCAGTTCCGGGCTTTTCCTTTTTTGAGAATTGCGCAAGTGTGACTTGCGTTTCGCAAGTCCAAGTTTCGTTGTTAGGATCGGGGGAACTTCCTGTTCCACATCGAGGGGCCTACAGCCCCTCAAGCTCCCCTGTCCTGCTCGGCTCCTGCCGAGCAGGTTTATTTGGTATAAAATAAGTACGTGGCAACCAGGTATAATTGAATGCAAACTGGGGAGACCATCCCAGCCGGGAGAGCAGGCTTGCGTCATGACGAGAAGAGTGTAGGTGTCCACAAGTTTGTCTGAGAACAGATGCAGGAATCACGATACCTGTGGCGGCCTGAGTGGCCTCTTGGACTCGTAAACGAATTCTTTCGGCGCTTAGTGGACGATTTGCTCGATTATCGCGAAAGAGGATTAAAGGGTAATGTGGGTAAGTTCGTTTTACCCGAGAATAATGAACCGACCAAGCTTGATAATAACGTTTCTGTAATCCTAGGAACCATTTGGAATGCGTGGGAAGCTCCAGAGTCTGATCACGATTATAATAATGTCTACCCCGGCTTCTGGCCTTTCTCCTAAGAGCTATAACTAGAAAGTCACTGTCTTTAATTTCCATTGTGGCAAACGCTAGATCTTCAATTGTGAAACCAAAAAATAAGATAAGACAAATAATGAGAGCCGACTCGGGAGGTGAGGCGGGAGACTTGATAAACCTCTCTATTTCCCTAATTTGCTCTGGGCTGCAAATCGTGAGCTTTCCTAGTTCACGACTGAGTTTTATATTTTCACATGGGTTTAAGATAATCCATTTTTGATCTTTGCAGAACCGATAGAATCTAGACAGACGATCCCGAGTTCCCCTGAGGTAGTATGCTGAAGATACCTTTTTAGATTGGTGAAGATGAACAAGATACCTTTTCATTTGATCTTCATTGAGAGTTAAGAGATCCGGTTCACCATGGACGGATAGGATAAGGTACTGCTCAAGATTCTTAAAAACATCGAGGTACCTTGTAAGAGAAGACTCGGTGTTTCCTAATTTTCTAAGACAGGATAAAAAAAGCTCTATTCGAGCCCAGTTTTTTGGATGTAATAAAGCGCGAAATGATTCTAAATGTCGTAAAACGTCTTAAGGCCCGGATATCTAAAATAAAAAAGGAATATCTTTTGCGGTTGAGCAGTACTCTGCACGCGGATCTCTCAGAATTTAGATCTATTTTTTTATTTTAGTGGTTCCAGGTGGAGCAGGAGGTGGCTTTGCCATGATCTGCCTATATTCGGAAGGTGTGATGAGTTCTTTGCCGTCCCGATAGAGCTGCCCTAGATAGTTATAATACTCTCGAGGGTTGAGGCCATTTAGTTTGCAGGACTCAAGAAGTGAAAAATGGATAGCCGTAGTTACGGCGCCCTTTTGGGAGTGAGTGCCTAGCCACGTCTTGCGCCCGATCACGGGATTTCTAATGCTTCTCTCGGCAAAGGAATTACTGATCGGTATTTCCAGATCAGTCATAAATACAGTGAGTCCTCGGAGATTTTTTAAGAAATAGTTTGCAGCTGTCCCGATTGATGAAGTGGGTGTGTTTTCTAAGAGGATTTCGCACGATAAGTTGTAAATTTTTTGGAAGTGGGGATCCATTGTTTGACGGAGTTGTAGGGCCTTCTTTGAGTTCTCAGGCTCAAGATACTTAGGCTCTTTGAGCATCTGCTGGACACCTTCTTCGAGCTTGTAGATCGTTTCGTAAACATCCAACACCTTTTCGGCTAATTCATGTTCTTGGACTTTGAAAAAATATCGTCTCGAATGGTCATTGCAATGCGCAGAGACCATTAAGGGAAGACCTTTGTCCTGCCGGTATTCATTCACTTCCCGGATAGTTCGCGTATAACCAGAATAAACATCTGATACGAGGACGAGAACGAGTTCAGCCTCTAGTAAAAATTTGATACTGACTGTACCTGCACGAGTATTATGAATTTCAAAATAGACAGAATACCGGGTACAGAATGCCCATAAATACCAGGAGTAATTGCCCTCATTTCTTTCCAGCATCCGATGCGGTGATTCATCCGCATTAATCACTCGCGACGACTGAACTTCCTTTTTGATCTTTAAATAAACTGAATAGTAGGCCAAAGCCAGAGTGTGTTGGGCAGCGAGAAGTAGTTTGTCGGAGATATCGATCGAAGATCTACTCAGCATTTTGGCATATCGTTGGGTTGGGATTAGGTCGTAAAATTTTGCAATGGACGCCTCAATCAATACACTGTCATTCAGTGAAGTATTGGGGGCAATACGAGCAGGCAACGCCGCAGTTTGAGGCGCATTTTGACAGCACTTACAATGATACCGCACCCGATGCTGTCGAACGATGAATAACTCCATCGGAATCAACTCTAGTCGCTCTGAGGTCTCTCTCAGTCCCGAGTCAGTCATCTCCTTTGTACAATCCAAACATTTAGGGGGAGTTGTATCTGATACCGTCTCGTCCTTAATTCTAGCATTTGGATATTGCTCACTCGGGAGTCTTACTCTCGGACCAGAGTTTCCCTTTTTACCCCCTTTGTTGTCGTCTCTCCCACCTTTTCCTTTACTCCTGCGCTCCGATGAACGGCCGTAAATCTTCGCTTTTAGGGCCTTAATTACGTCGTTTTGTTCCTCAATCGTTTTATCCTTATCAGCACAAAGAATACACTGCCCCGCCTCGTGAGCACACGTCAGACGCTCCACTCTGTCTTGAATCTGGTTTATTTTGTATTGCTGGCCGCAGATAAGGGCGACCTTCTCAGCCTCACTGAGCGATCGGAGTTTGCTGACTCGGTCGTTGGTTTGTTCTCCCACCATGATAGGCACTGAGTGTTCTATACGCTGGAATGAAGCGCAAGGATTTTTTGCTAGGACGATAATTCGGATTGGATTCTAATAACCGTCCAGACAAATTCAAGCCTTCAAAATACTGACCAAACTCGGTGGCAGTGAGCTTTAGCTGTTTTTGATATCTCGGATTAGGCCTACAGAATGTCCCTAGGCGGAGCCTTTTTGAAATGATTACGTCACCAGTACCATCCCAGGTGAAAACCTTACAGCTCGTACGGCGTCGATTAACGAAGGCATAATATTGCCCTCCGTGCGGATTCTGCCGAAATGATTTTTTAACTAAAGCACTCAGGCCATCAAATCCAAGTCGCATATCTGTTGGCTGTTTGCATAGGTAGACACTGGTCTTTCGAGTACTCAATATCATGACGCCCTCTTCAGAAAGTCAATCAGGGTGTCGACACTTGGAAAACGGATGACCTTTTCCCCATGATCATACACTAGTTCTAGGCCACTAACCGAAGAGACCGAATCTGAAGCCCCGCTGTCACCTTCAGTAGCTGATCCAGCTAAATCAAGCCCTCCTGCACTTGCCATCACATGGTTTAACTTCTTCGACTCGACCAGCAGATTCCGGAGCGTGCCCTGTTTAACCCCGAGTCCCCTGCGAAATTCATCTGGGGCACCAGTAAAATTCTCCCAGGCCTGTCGCAGCTCCCAAAGAACTTCAGGCGATACCTTCTGAATTGATCCATTAGCGGCCTTAAATCCATCAATCTTCTTTTTTAAAATAGCTAATTCCATACAAAGCCTCCCTTCAAGACTTAATATGAGATTAAACTATTCTAATTAGATTGAAAGACCGGGAGATAAGACGTTTTACTAAATGTCTTCCTACCTCTTCTGTTCGTGGAGGCAGAACACCCAATTCCTGTAACATATAACCTATTTTGATCCAAGCGCAGCCCTTAGGACTCGGAGACCGATGAGGAAGTGGGTGCTTTTTAGCAACTTCGTAAATATTCATCCAACTCAACACTAGGGCAATCCTATGAGTAGAAAAAATTTTACTTAATCGTCGAGCTTGATTTAAATGAGCATACTTGAGCCAATAACGGCGAATGTAGGCCAAGTAAAGGTGAAATAAATA
Source organism: Bdellovibrionia bacterium (assembly GCA_039916675.1). Classification (GTDB taxonomy): domain Bacteria; phylum Bdellovibrionota; class UBA1018; order UBA1018; family UBA1018; genus JBDSKY01. The sequence continues at coordinate 2,254 of JBDSKY010000090.1, read as the reverse complement.
TCTCTCATAATCTCCTGTAGGCAAGAGTTCTTGCTCTGAGTTGAGCAGTGCAGTTCTGACTTGTCGGTCCTGATAGCAAAGATAACAAAGCTCATCTACATATATTTTGCGAACTTTTCTACAACGTACGCAACTACCTCTCGGATAGGCGCATGGTTTACAGGCCCCTCCTTTTCCCCGTAACCACCGAGACTCTCCACAAAGATGGCAGGTTCCTTTTGTCATGAATAATCTGAAGGATTAGGAAAGTTTTTGCCGGCCCTTTTTGATGTGGGAGTATTTTGATACGAGTGCTTTTTCACCTCCCCATCCGCTTGTATAGTCTTGCTTGCTGTGACTCGGCAAAAGTCATGAAGTTCACACCCCAATGCTGTTACTATGAGCTCCATGGTCTTGAGAGGCAGGATCTTAGGCTTTTTTCCCAGGTAATTGCGGATGTTTTGAGCGGAGACTAATACGCCCGTCTTTCTCACAATCAGCTTCTGAAGAGCCACTGCGGTATGAACTCCATGTTGGGCGGCCAGATAGGTTTTTAATCGCCAGACAATGGTCATGGGGACACCCCCTCAATCACAGATTGAATTTGTTTATCCATCCAGGCCTCTGAATGGCGGATATAACGATGCACTGTATTAGGGCTCATGTGACCAAGCAGCTGAAGTAATACCGGCAACTGATTTGGGAACCTTTCAATAAAACGAGTTGCAAAGATTCGACGAAACCAATGCCAACTCATATGGGCTCCCACGGTAAATCCAGTTTGATTTAAATTTTTTAAGATCTCATTTAATCCATTGTGAGCGCCAGAATAAGCCAACAGGCCCCCTGATTTGGCTGGAAATAAGTAGTCGCTGGCATTGGCATTACAGATTAAAGGCCGGTATTCCTTCAAATAAAGTCTTACGGTATCTCGAGCTAGCGGCGTAAAAAGAGTAATACGCGAACGCTTCCCTGATCCTCGAGTACTCTTAGCAAAGCGGGTTTGGATCTTCTTACTATCAAAAAATAGATCCTGGGAGATTTCCAAATGAAGGAGCTCATCTACTCGTAATCCACTTTCTCCAGCTAATACAATCATTGTATAATTTCTAGCCCGGATAGCTTGGCAATTTCCTTTAGCGGGAGCCAGATATTCTTTACGAACGTGACTATAGAAGGAATAGAGACGCTCAGGATCCAAAGGTATGCCCAATCTCTCACCTTCGTAGACGTAATGAGGCATATCAAACTCACTAACCGGCTGAATAATAGAACCATAAATGCTTTGGATCCGAACGGTGCCTTCTGAGCGTAATATAAATGGAAACTCTAGAACGTAAGAGAAGTACCGGCTTAGAATGTTTAGGTAGCTTCGAATTGTATGGGTACTTAAGTCAATCTTGATAAGAGTGGCTCCGTAATCCTTAATTCTTTTTCTTCCTTCAACAGCTGCCATTGCCTCCCAGGTCAGCAATGATCGCACCGGGCTGCCCTGTGACTCAAACCAGCCACATAAAAATGATTTCTCTTTCATGATGGTTTTAGGAGAGTGATTCCGAATCCGATGGGACTGGAAGTACCCATCCAATAGTAATTGATGGTCCTGAACTTCTCTCTGTGATGAGTCCATAGAAGTCCGAATAGCAGAGTTTATCGAAGGAACTACACGAAGCATGCATGCCATTTATCCAAACTTTTGTTTCATGGCTCTAAACTTGTTTTCTCTTTCGTTCATCCTCCTGGGTCTAATAACTCTTTAAAATTATGATCTATTTAGACAGCCCATAACTTGTTTACTCGACGTAATCCTAAATAGTGTAAAAACTGAAATAACGCCTCCTTCATTTCGTCCAAGGGAAATGACTTACCGTTGAAGCGGGCTCCTACCTGGAGATTCGATGTAATAGCCGCTGCCACCTCTCTCAGCGTCTTTCGCCGTTGCTGTTTCTGGCCCTTGGCATAAGCGCGGTCAAAGCGGCTTTTATTTTTGATTCTCCAGGCCTTTTCGTTCTCGTACTGTCGCTTAGCTTGGCACTTCTGACAGGCTCTCGGTCGTTTCACTTGTGGTCGGGAATGGAACATGGCATTACAGAATTCGCAGCAATGCATAAGGCACCTCCTGGTTTCTAGACAAAACAAGGGGTGCCTTTTTTATTGGTTAGCCGCAAGTCGGACTTGCGTAAAACAACTTGGATCTGAAAAAATAAACTATAGTACTGACATTATTATACTTTTTGATCTGTCTGTTTGAGAAAACATTGAGAGTTATCTGGTA
>JBDSKY010000089.1:0-4435 GCA_039916675.1 Bdellovibrionia bacterium | reverse complement strand
GTCAAGGCCGTAAACACCTTGTAGCGCAATACGGTCTTTTATGTTAAATGCGAGCCAAGATGAAAACTATCACTGAATTTCCAGGCATGAGTCTCAAAAACGCAGCAAAAGCCAAACAGGATTTGATTACTAGCGGCAAAACTCCTGAAGAGCTTCCTGCTGCTTTGGGAGAAACCCTTAAAGTAGAAGGCACCCGACTAGAGTTTCTGGTAGCAGTTTTAGATATCGTCGGGACAAAGCTGAATGATCTAAAAAGAGCTATAGTTTATGCGCCCAATGAAGGGGAAAAAGCACCTCTAGGGCTCCTTCAAAAAGGAGAGCATTTCTATTTGGTGGAATATTTCCCATCACTAGCTAAGCCAGGACAACCGAGCCAGTCAGCTGATCATAGGCATAAAGACGGAAAAGGTGACGGTAAAAAGCGGGGTAGAGGAGGCCGAGGTGAAAACCGAGGTAACAATGAGAATAAAGGCCCTGGCTTTAAAAGACCTGACGCACAAATAATTGCTACTTCATCAGCAGGCCCTGCTTCTCCAGGAGGCCAAGATAGACCCCGCTCTGATCTACCTCGTGGACCAAGAAACCCTAGGACTCCACGTCCTCCAAGAGCTATCCCTGTAGTGAACACCGGTGCTCCAGTAATTATTAAGCCAGTTACTCCGATTGCACCTAAGACCCCAGTTGAAACACTGCCCGAAACAACTAAAGAAACTTGAAGAACAGTTAGATGGGAGGCTGCGGGATTCCCTGCACTCCCATCGCACGTTCAAAATGTTTGAACGTGCTTTTTGAATCGTCTAATAGACGACGCCCTGGACAAAGAATAGGCTCATTTGGGAAGTCCAAGTTATTTTCATCGTGCTCAACTTTAAGGGGACCACACTTTTCCCTAATTTCTTCGACCACAAGCTCAAAGCGTCGCTTATCTTTTTCATCTGTCAATTCTAGCTCAGCTACGCCTTCTGGGATGTAGCGGTAAAAGCTAGGCACATCGATCGACCAAAGCATTGGGGGAGAATACAAAGGCTTTAAATTAGGCGCAGTATGAGAGCGCTTGCGATGCGCAACGCTCGTATTTAGGTCAATTACTTCACCAAATTGCGTAGATACCCAAAAATGAAAATTCTCACCCCAACAACCAGCCCATGTAATGGACTGATCATCCAAAACCTCAATCCAAGCTACCTGCCCATACATAATTCGTGATTCTATTCCAAAGCGGCTGAGCGCCTCCACACAGGCTGCAGCCACCAGAAGTGGAAAGTCCACGCGATCCCCTGTAATGCGATCCACCACTTTAGTGACCACCCGAGAAACATTGGCAATGACTGGCAATGGAGTTCCTGCCGAATTCGTGTCGGATTGAGCTTGATCTTCGATTTTCATCTTAATTTATGCATCTAAGCCTTCCACACTAGAAACGCAAATGCAATCCATCCCACAAGGAAGGAAACTCCGCCGATGGGGGTTATTGCACCTAAAAACTTAAGCTGTGTGATGGCAAGAACATACAAACTTCCGGAAAATACCATGATTCCGAGGGTGAATCCCCAGCCCGCGACCTGAGTATTCACGAGAGGGTTTTGTCCAGCCCAAAGTCCTAGCCCGATCAAAGCCAAAGCATGAATCATATGATACTGTACGGCCGTGTGGTAAACTGCCAGAGCTTTTTCATCTAAAGAGGCCTTCAAAGCATGAGCTCCGAATGCCCCGAGTACAACTCCGAAAAACCCAGACAAAGTTCCGATCATGAGCCATTGTTTAGACATTATTAAACCCTCCTATAATAATTCGAGACCCCGTTTGATCATTTCCCCTTTTTCAGGAGATTCTTGGGAAATCTCTTTAAGCCGAGTTCGAACTTCTTCAGCCCAAGGCAAATTTAATTTATGCTCAACCAATAGCTCTAAAAGCTCGTACCTGAACAACCACTCGCTAGGATAACGACGTTGCACCCAAAGGTGTAAATCCGAAAGGGCGGCAGTACTGCTCTTATTCCAAGTTTTGGCTTCTCTTAAACTTCGAAGTTTTCCGTAGAGCTCATTCAATTCTTTATTATCTTCAGTGAGATTACTCTTCTGTTTGCCGGGATCCTGATGGAATCCGCCGGTTGCCTCAAGATAACTTTTCCTGTCGGCTGCGCCTCCAAATACAGAAACTACTTGGCCACCGCAGACCATATCGTAGGTTCCCCATTCAGGTTGAAATAAAATCTCTGCGTTGTGCTTGACGGTACAGTCTTCAAAGCTCAATAGAATTGGAGATCCGTCCTGATGCAATATTTTAGTACACTTACCCTCTACACTTATGCCAGAGGCGAAACGAAAGTGCGCTTTCTTACCCAATGCTACTCCGGCTTTCTTCAAATCAGAATCTGAAATATCTTCCAACGGCGTGCCATAGCCCTCTTTGTGATAACGCGCACCTTGCCCTTGAATTTCTGCATCTTTATATGCAAGCTGCGTAGGGCCCTGAAACTGGAGGTAACGAGGCATGCCTGAAGAGTCTTGAATCACTTTGGCCAGGTTTCCACTGATTTGAACTCCGGAATCTAATTCAGTCGTCGTAACTGTACCTGCCTTTTTGGCCTTTTCTAAACCTTCGATTCCTCCTTTGCGAAACGCCATTTTATTAGCCAAAGCATCCAAGGCCTCCGTAAGCTTATGAAAATCTTCCGCAACAAAAAGCTGGGGCTGGGGCTTCGTGATATCATAGGACGTTTCGATACATTCTATTGAGAATGGAACCTTCTTAACTGCAGAGCTAAGACAGTTATAACTTTCCGAAAGGGAGGATAAAAGCCCAGCACCATATATTTTGGGATTATCCAAAGGCCCAACCAAACCGTATTCAAAGGTCCACCACCCCATTCTAGACAACAATGTGGCTTCGCTTATGTAAGTCACTGCGGCAATTGTTTGATTAAGCCGAGATTGTGCAGCCTCTATTTGAGAAAAAGTGGCATTCGGATCTTCCTTAGTATCAGACAGATGCCGAATAGCATTGTAAACATCCATGTCCTGATTAGAGAAAATAGCCTTACGAGAGATTTCTCCATAGCTTCTTAAATAAGCAGAGTATTCCGCATCAGCAATAATAGGGGCATGACCCGCTGCCTCATGAACAATGTCCGGGGCAGGAGTATAAGCTAAATGATCGAAAGACCTCATATCACAGGCAATAGGCAAGACCCCCAAAGATAGAAACTCCGTAAAAACAGATGGAGGGATAAATCCGGTGACTGCCACAGCCCGCCAATTAAATTTTCGCAAACATTGGTCTATTTCCTCAACTAAAGGAATCCTTTCGGTGGAGATCCCCGTCTCCTTGAGACCTTTCAGGTATTTACCATGGGCAAGTTTGGGGAAGTAAGCTTCCGAAACCTTCATAATAAACCGCCAGCTAGCATGATCTAACGGCGTGTAGAGAGAGGGATTCTGTTCAGCTATATAGGGAGTTAAATATGGGGGGATCTGCTCGGTTAGTGGGTAATTTATCATATCCGCTGAACTCTATCCCAAGGCGATATTCTCCGCTAGAAAAGATCCAACTATGATAACTTGTCCCTAATTATGACTGACCTGAAACACAAACCGGAAGAAGAACATGAAGGATCCATTTGGACCCACCCTTACATGTTATACGTCCTTCTCACCATAGTCCTATTTGCGGGGCTTCTCTTGCTTGGGTGGTTAGCCTGGACTCAAGGATGGATACCCAACCGATGAAAACCCTGAAGAAGAAAACTGTTTTGATCACTGGTGGCTCCCGAGGGATTGGCCTGGCAACTGTACTGAAGTTCAAGGAAAATGGATGGAACGTCGCCACCTGTGGAACCCAAGAAAGTCGGCTCAAAGACAATCCTGCTGATCTTAAATTTGTATGCGACGTAGCGAATGTAAACGAAGTAAAAAATGGCATTGAAAAAGTTGCCCATTCTTTTGGGCAAATAGATGCTCTCGTAAATAATGCCGGGCTGGCAGGCTCTAATCCTCTTTCCCCTGATTCAGACGATGATTTTTGGCTTCGTATTTTGGACGTCAATTTGAACGGAACCTATTATATGTGCAAATATTCTTCCCCCCTTGTACCGGACCACACCGGGAGAATTATCAATATTGCTTCCGTCCTCGCTTTAAAAGGAGTGCCCGATCAAACCGCCTACTGTGCTGCCAAACACGCGGTACTCGGATTTACACGTGCATTTGCACAGCATCTTGCTCCCAGAAAAATTACTGTCAACGCAATCTGCCCAGGCTGGGTAAGGACCGATATGGCTGAAGGTCGTATGAAAGAAATTGGAATTACTGAAAAGGATCTTTCGGCGAGTGTCCCACTAGCACGGTTTGTGGAGCCGGTGGAAGTAGCCGATCTTGTCTACTTTCTAGCAACTTCGGCAGCCGCCTCAATGATTACAGGGCAAGCGCTTACTATC
>JBDSKY010000088.1:0-2789 GCA_039916675.1 Bdellovibrionia bacterium | reverse complement strand
TAATGGGGCCCATTTCTATGGGGGCTCGCACTCCACCAGGATTCATGTAGGCAATATCTGTTTTAGCGGCCCGTTTCATTGCATCTGCAATGACGTCGCCTAATTCAGATTCCTCTAAACGGCGATGTTCGAGGGGTCTGGCAGCGAATCCGATTTTACGATTTTTTTCAGGTGCTGCTTTTTTCAAGACAGGATCCATGAGCGCCACTATTGCAGGATCAGGTTCAATCACTTCACCATGAAATTTCGTTGGAACTAGGGGACCCCTGCCTCCTTTTGGAGCGGGTCTGGTGCCATCACAGTCTTGTTGATTTTCAAAAACTTTTGGACAAACTGGGATTGGGCCTTCAATTCGGGTTTGCTCTGTTCTGATTTTTTTCTTACTCCAGTCGTAGGTGAGCTGGATTAGGTTGAGGTACTTACCAAAAGCTCCGCCTTGCACAACAGGGACTCCCCCAATCCAATGATGAATTACGGTGTGAGTGTGACCTGCTACTACTGCATCTACTGTCCCAGGAGGGATGGCTTTTAAGAGTCGAACTATTTCGTCCTGCTCACCGCAGAGTCCTTGGGGATCAGTGGACTTTCTTACTCTGGAGCTTGCTAAATGGGGGCCTCCCGGGTCACACAAAGATCCGACATGGGCGGTAATTAAAACGATGTTTGCACCATTTTTACGCAAGGTCTCGGATTCTCGTAGTGTGGCGTCTTTCAAGCTTTCGAAGGTTAACGTCTCCACGTTAGCCGCCCGGGTAGTGGTAGGCGTGTCTATGGTTGTAAGGCCAATCACTCCCACTTTCAACTTACCGACTTTGAAGATCCGGCTGGTTGAGGCGTTGGGAAACGGGGCTAAATCGCCAGAATTGCGCTCACGCACATTCGCAGCCAAATAAGGATAAGTGGCTCCAGCGGTTCTGATTTTCAATGAAGCGAGGCTGAAATCGAATTCATGATTCCCCACAGCTGATGCAGTAAGTCCGGCTGCATTGAAGAAATCCACCATTGGTTTTCCAGTTTCTGCATTACTTTCGATAGATCCTTGATACTGATCCCCGCCATCTAACCATAGGAAATGGTCCGGGTGTTCGGCTCTGACCTTTTTAACATAAGCTGAAATCATGGCGACTCCGCCGAATTCGTAATTGCGGGGAGTTACTCCTGGCTCTTCCCGAGACTTTTGAGCAGTGGGTGTTAAGGTTCCATGGATATCGTTTGTTCCTAAGATAACAATCGTTTCTAATTGGCTTGGGTCCGAAGACAAATCTTCTGCATGAGAAGTTTGCGGATCTACGGTTGCTGCGGTTGTCAATTCGTCAGGTGGAGTTGCTCTTTGAGATTGAGTCGGAGTACTGCAAGAGGAAAAAAGTGAAAAGCTAACCATCAACAAAGTCAATCGTAGGCGTGAGGTCATATATGACGCATCTTGCAATAGACTGTCGGATCTGTCAATCGGCTCTAGATGGTTTTAGAATTTAGAGAGGGCGGGACTGTGAGAAACTTTCCGTAAAATAAACCCATCCTTGGGTTCACAGCTTCCCCCGTCCCTGGAATTAATGAGTTTAAACGAATTTACTGCACTGTCACGGCACAGTGCGTAAAGATTTCCCATTATCCAGAGGCCTAGCTCGGGTTTTACTTATTCAAAGTCTGTGCCTTGAAAATATTTTGGTAAGGGATGAGGACTAGGTAGCAGAGTGTGAAGTGTCGTTGCAGAAAGATCGGGCTACGGCTTTTACTTTCAATAGAGTGGAATTGCTTTTTCTTAACCCATGCATTCTTTAACGGTTTGTAATAATTTTTTTAAGGTGGGAGGTTTTACTAAATTGGCAGCTGCCCTAGCTAGAGCGTACTCTTTAGGATGTCTGACCTGGTTCACGTAAGCAGAAACAATAATAATAGGGATAGCGCGCAATTCAGCGGTTTGACCGGTAATTTCTGCAAACGTCCATCCGTCCATCAATGGCATCATCAAATCCAGCAAAATCAAATTGGGTAATGCGGAGCTTTTAAGAAGGTCAAGAGCTTCTTGACCATTGCTAGCCGTGGCAACTGTGTAGTTCTTCATTTCAAGGGCAAGCTTGAGAACGTCTCTAATGCCTTCATCATCTTCCACAAGGAGGATTAATTTGTTTGCCATAATATAACCACCGTCCTACTGATTAAATGAATATTCAGCTTATGACCTTTATACAGCAATTAGGTGGGATCTACCATTAGTTCCATTGAACAGGGACTTGAGTGATCTTCTCGCCCGATTCAGATCTTTGAATCTTCACAAACCCATTCTGCCTTCCAAACTGAAAGATATCGCGGGTGACTTTGACGTCCTGAATACAATAGTCGATAATTTTTTGAACTTGCCCGGATTTCCACCATTCGACGGCCATGAGCCCGTCAGCTGATTTTCCTGCGCTCAATGTGCCGCGGGCTACGGCTTCTAATTTAAGGAATCGCTGCCGTGTTAAGGTTTCAAGATCATACATAATATCAAAGACGTCTAACTTTTTAGAGTCCAAACCATAGGGTGCAAGTACGGGTATGTCGAAGCCTCGAATATTGTATCCAATAACTAGCCGGTCTTCGCAGAGATCGATCAGCTTTTTGAGTTCATTTTCGCGGTAGGACATGAATTTATCGGTTTTGCTATCGTAAGCGCAGGCAATCGATACTCCTAGAAGATCGACGTGATCCCAGCCACCGACTTCTTGAACCAGTTTCTGAGTTTCCACGTCTATGACTAGAAAATGTCTGTGCTTCAGAAATAAGCTAGAAGGGATTACGTCTTCCGA
>JBDSKY010000087.1:0-8690 GCA_039916675.1 Bdellovibrionia bacterium | reverse complement strand
TTAAGTGAAAAGCTGTTAGCGAACTTCCTGCCCTCCTCCGGTTACGGCGAAGATATTTTTACCTTGAAACTGGATCACCTGAGAGATCGTCTTACGTTGACACTGCCTACGGGATCATCGCTCAATCGTAACGTAATGAAAGCAGGTGAGGTAATGGCTGATTGGAGCAATGGAAACGCTCATGAGGCCTCACAATGGGATGATCTATATCTGCCTTGGAGTCACAGACGTCTCATTGTTCCGTTCTTGGATAAGACCTACTTTTTTCATCAGGAACAGAAGGATTCCACATTTCCCTTTCATCGTGAACATATTCACGAACATATTGATCCTCACAGCTCTATGCAAGGAATGAACTCCATTAAAAGGCCTAAGAACAAGAACAAATACGATTTTGTGGAATTTCAGGCATGGGGTCCGATTTCCTCTAACGATTTGGAATCTTTCACATTTACAAAAAATCGTCCCAACAGGAACACTTTAAAACTTTTGGCTCAACATCAGATTTCAACATTTGATGGAACAAGCGGGACTCGCAAATTCTATCAAACCACTCTTTTTGATCGGGGAAGTGATGGCAAATGTCATCAAATGAAATTCGTCATTGATCGCATTATTTCGGTTGCAGAAGATGTTGAACCTAATTGGTGTGATTTTGATGTAGGCAACGTTATCTTTGATTCTAGCGTAGGGGAAATTGCCGAAATCATTGAGTTTGAGATCGATGGAAGAACTGCTGCCCTCAGAGTCCAAGCCCTAGGGTCCAAAAACTTAAGAAAAGTGACATTAAATGGACACATTCAGAAGCCCACTTTGCAGCAGGTGATTACTTTCGCCAATCTTGATAGCGATAAGGTCAGGATCAGAAATATTGCTGCCGGCAAGGGGTTTGTATCTTCTCCGCAAGCGTTGATTGATCTCTATTCCAATATCGGGTCTACTAATTTTTCAGATGCTACAATTGAATGGTTCTTCAATCAGAAGCCCACTTTGGAGCAGGTGATTGCTCTAGCCAATATTGAAAGCGATAAGTTTAGAATCAGAGATATTGCTGCCCCAAATTTTGCATCTTCTCCGAAAGCGTTGGTTAAGCTCTATTCCGATCTTATCCCCAAGCGTTGATTGAGCTCTAGGAGATCGAAGGGCTTCGATCTCCTCGCTTAGCGGAAGCCTAGGGACACCAGCGTTACTGCTTCTGTCAATGTAAAGAAAAATTGCAAGCGGATGTCCGCTCGTAAGACAACATTAATATGGAGAACGCGGCTCCTCCCAGACCTAAAGGTCAGGGTTTCCGCCGCGTGAAAATCGGATGAAAATTTTGGTAGTTGGAGGTTCCCAAGGAACTGGTGCTTTGGCCGTACAAGTGGCACTTCGGCGTGGCCACGAGGTCACTTGTTTTGCTCGCAATCCAAATAAATTAATTCTCGAACATGCAAAATTAAAACGATTAAAAGGGAACTTTCACGATAAAGCGTCGGTTGCGGATGCTGTTAAAGGTCATGACGCTGTTATTATTACTGCTTCTGCCACTAACCTAAGCACATTCAAAAAGATGCCCGAATATTTTTCTTTAGGAACTAGATACGTGATTGAAGCGATGAAACGCAGTGGAGTCAAACGGATTGTGGTTCTCAGCGCTCTTGGAACTGGTGAGAGCCGTAAACTACAAGGATTCTTTGTGAATATATTCCTTGTTTCATTTCTATTGAAGATTCCCTTTGCAGATCATGAACAACAAGAAAAAATGGTAAAAGAGAGTGGACTCGACTGGGTCATTGCAAGGCCAGGTCGACTGACAAACGGGGCGGCACATCAAAAGTACGTCATGACAACTAAGCTAGAGCCTGTACCTGCTTCGATTTCGAGAGCCGATGTCGCCGATTTTCTGGTTAAGGCCGCAGAGGAAGACACGTGGCTACATCAGGCCGTTCACCTCGGAGGCTAATTACAATTGCAAACAGCCCAAAATATTAATCTTGGGCTGTTTGCTAAATTAGATAATTTCCCCAGAATTCCTCAAATACTAAAATATATAAATGATGCTTGCTCCAAGAGCAGGCGAGAAGGCTGAAACCTGAAAACTAGTTGAAGACGGAGTAGAGGCGATTAGATTAAACGAAGGCCCCCCATCAAAGCTAACCATAACATGGGATGCACCCGGCACTTCGAAATGAAATCCACCTAAAAGGTTTAGACCAAACCCCAAGTTAGAAGTATTAAAAGTTGCAACATTGCCAATCCCAATGCCTCCGCCGACATGAAATCCGGCTGCTTGATTGCCACTCACCGTATGTTTATAAAGTCCACCTACTCCCAAAGCAAAGGGCTTGTAGTCGGCAAGGACAACAATAGTGTTATCGAATTCGATTTATCGAGCTCCACTACCCCAGCGATCGATCCTGCTGCACTCCCCGGAATAACGCTCTGAAGAGCTGCGAAGCCTAAACCGAAACTTTTACTAGTTTCAGAAACTGTAACTTCGGGATCTGAAGCAACATGTCTTGATGTTTGCATTCGAGCAAAGGAAGTATTTTCAAAACTGAATACCATTATTGCGAGAATAATAAGTGCCATTCTATTTTTTGTCTTCATCTTATATTTATCTCTTGCTAAAATGTTTCTTGTCAAGTCATTCGCAGAAGATTTTCTATAATTTAATGAATTAAGGGGATTAATTATAACTATAGAAGGGGAATTGGGAGAGATTTAAGTCCCTTAAGCTCTTCCAAGAGTTACTTTTCCGGTCAAGACAAATGAAGTATTTGGTGTTCGAATGTGGATTGGCATTGGGCAATTAGAGCTACGCCTATCCAAAATAAGACTGTCTTAGGAAGAACGTACTTCTTTGTCAAACTACCTCTTTTGATAATCACTTACTTCAAGGAGCCGCACAAATATTCGTACCGCTGAAACGACCTTGCTGAGCAAAACAATTTTGTTTAATTTCCTGTGCACTGAGGGCGCGGTAATAAATCTGAACTACAGCTAGAGAGCCATCCATCCCGGTGACTGCCGAGCCCGAACTATTAAGATGATTTCCAACAATTACTTTTCCGTTTGTGGGGGCCGCAATTGAATTTACTGTGGCCACCTGAGCACCATTTTTATATATTTTCAATGTGCCTGATGAAATGGTCGAATCGTAAGTTACAGCGGCGTGATTCCATTGATTGAGATTGTAGGCAGCCGGGTCTTGGACTTGAGTCCAGATAGAGGGACGCATCAATGATGAACCCTGTTAACATGATAAATCATCGTTGAGATGATCACCACGCCGGATTTCGTGTATACCGCTCTTTCGGCACTATCGCTGGTGGCGGTGAATCCCGTGTTCTCTAGGGTCTTGGTTTCTAGCAGGGTCAAGCCATAGATGGGTGGGTACTCATGGAATCATGGCGTGCCACCTACCTGCTTCCATTAGGTCGAGCATAAGTTGCCGGGCATTTTCATGGGCCTCAATACGCTGCTCAGGAGTCAGTCGAAGATTAAATAGGATTGCGGATTCTAACAATTTTTCAGAATCCTCGGCAAGCTGAGCTTGAATGAAGATAGATTCGTCCATGAGGTGTTATAACCTTTCTGCAGGCAAAAAAAACCGGACAATAGCATATTTCGAGTACCGCAAAACGGGTCGACCCTCGCGCCTGGAAACTTGCGCTTTGGGACACGGTTGGGTGTTATGGATAATATTTGGCGTTGCGGAGGTTATGGCTATCGGTCTCTTGCCTTTCGGCACGAGCCGACAGCCCGGCCTCAGTCGCGACCGCTAAAGCGGTTCCCGCTCCTTCCGGCCTTCAATCCTTGCATCAATGAACAAAACGCTTTGCGTTTTATCATTTTATTTTCACCATTTTTTTTGGGCTTTACATGAAAAAAGCCCCTATTGGATTTTCTCCTTTAGGGGCTTTTTATTTCTATTTTGTTTTTAAAATGGTGGGCGATGCAGGGATTGAACCTGCGACCTTGGCCGTGTAAAGACCCTGCTCTACCGCTGAGCTAATCGCCCCCGTTTTTAAATGGGGATTTGAATTACCGAGCCATTGCAGCTAATACTGCTGCTGTCTCGGGGCCTACTGCTGGCCTTTCTTCATCTTCCCCAATAATTCTTGCTTGGAGATTCTTGTATTTTGTCAACCCTGTGCCTGCTGGTACCAGCCGACCCATGATGACGTTCTCCTTCAAGCCGCGTAAAAAGTCAACTCTTCCTGCGATACTTGCTTCTGTAAGAACCTTAGTGGTCTCTTGGAAGGAAGCTGCAGAGATGAAGCTTTCGGTACTCAAAGATGCCTTTGTGATACCTAACAGTAGAGGTTCTGCTGTTGCGGGTGCTCCACCTGCTTGCATTACTCTCTGATTTTCCGCTTCAAAACTTAGCTTATCGGTCTGTTCGCCTGGCAAGAAGTTCGCATCGCCAACTTCTTTGATTCTGACTTTTCTCAGCATCTGCCTGACTACAGTTTCGATATGCTTATCGTTGATCTTCACACCTTGAAGACGATAAACTTCCTGTACTTCATCTACTAAGTACTTGGCTAGAGCTTTTTCGCCCAAGACTCTTAAAATGTCGTGAGGATTGATCGGTCCATCCATCAAAGGCTCACCTGCTTTAACGTAGTCGCCTTCGTTAATTGCTAAGTGGCGTCCTTTGCCGATGAGGTATTCTTTTGCTTCGCCAAGGTCTGGGGTAACGATAACTTTTCTCTTACCCTTTGTGTCCTTACCGAATGATACAATACCGTCGATTTCACTGATAACTGCAGAATCCTTCGGCTTACGTGCTTCGAATAATTCAGCTACTCGTGGAAGACCCCCAGTGATGTCTTTCGTCTTGGTCGTTTCTCTGTGAATCTTAGCAATCGTGTCACCGGCTCGAATCGCATCCCCGTCATTCAAGACAAGGTTGGCTCCTACAGGAATCATGTAGCGAGCTATACGGTTCGAAGAGCTTTCGATTTTTACTAGGTTCCCAGTTTCATCGTGAATCAAAATCTTCGGACGCTTATCCGATGCTTTGGATTCCACGATAACTTTATGGGATAGACCCGTAACGCTATCGAACTGCTCCTGCATTGTGAGACCTTCTTCAATGTCTTCAAACTTCACAATACCGGATGCTTCAGTGATAATTGGTGTCGAGTAAGGATCCCACTCGGCCATCAATTTACCCTTTTCGACTGGATCGCCTTCTTTAACTAGAACTTTGGCGCCGTAGACTACTGGGTATTTCTCACGTTCACGGTTATTTGCATCGATAACTGCAAGTTCCCCGTTTCTGTTCATAACCGTGAGATGTCCTTCTTTATTTCGGACTGTCACTAAGTTATGGAATTTTACTTTACCCTTTGTCTTCGCTTCTAGACTGGATTGTTCAGCACGTCTGGAAGCAGTTCCACCGATGTGGAAGGTACGCATTGTCAACTGAGTGCCGGGTTCACCGATGGACTGAGCAGCGATTACGCCTACAGCTTCACCGATATTCACAACACGTCCGCGAGACAAGTCACGACCGTAACAAGCGCTACAAATACCCTTCTTGGACTGACAAGTCAGAACTGATCGGATACGTACGCGATCAATACCGGCTTCTTCAATCTTCTTCATGAGGTCTTCAGTAATTTCTTCATTGGAATTTACCAATGTTTCATTTGTTACTGAATCGATCACGTCATCCAAGGCTACTCGGCCCAAGATACGATCGCCCATTTTTTCGATCACTTCGCCGCCCTCGATCAAGGCTGAAACAAATAGCCCGTCAAGAGTTGCGCAGTCGACTTCGGTCACGATAACATCTTGTGAAACGTCAACCAATCGGCGTGTTAGATACCCGGAATTAGCTGTCTTCAGAGCGGTATCGGCCAAACCTTTTCTAGCTCCGTGAGTGGATACGAAGTATTGCAAAACCGACAATCCTTCACGGAAATTAGCAACAATTGGAGTTTCGATAATTTCGCCCGACGGCTTAGCCATCAGACCTCTCATACCAGCCAACTGTCTAATCTGAGCGTTACTACCTCGGGCTCCAGAATCCGCCATCATAAAGATGGAGTTAAACGCAGGGCCTGTGTGCTCTTTCTCTTTGCCTGCCCAGCCTTCAGGCGCTTTAAACGTCTGAACTGACAAGCGCTTCATCATGGCGCTAGCAATCTGCTCTGAGGTTTGAGCCCAGATATCGATTACTTTATTATATCGCTCACCATCGGTGATCAAACCTTCGATGTACTGGTTTTCAATTTCCTGAACCTGCTGATAAGCCTTGCCCAGATATTCTTTCTTCTCAGGCGGCATCAACATGTCATGAACAGAAATTGAAATTCCGGCTTTCATAGCTTCACGGAACCCGGTCTGCATCAAGTGATCGGCGAGGAGAACTGTCTTCTTGTTTCCGGTTAAGCGGTAACATTGGTCAATCAACTCGGCCAAGTCCTTCTTACCTAAAACTTTATTGTAAGAAGCAAAAGGAATCTCTTCTGGTACCACTTCAGACAGTAGGGACCGTCCAACTGTGGTTTCATGAACTTTACCATTGATACGGCATTTGACTTTCGTCTGTAGCCCTACAATCCCTGCATCATAAGCATAGTGAACTTCGATTGGAGAAGAGAAGGTTTTGCCTTCGCCCTTACCAAACGGACGTTCACGAGTCATGTAGTAGAGACCCAAGACAATGTCTTGGGATGGAACAATAATTGGCTTTCCGTGAGCAGGAGACAGAATGTTGTTCGTTGACATCATCAAAACACGAGCTTCAATTTGTGCTTCAATGGACAACGGTACGTGAACTGCCATCTGGTCACCGTCAAAGTCGGCGTTGAAAGCTGCGCAAACCAAAGGATGGAGCTGAATAGCTTTTCCTTCGATCAGAACAGGTTCGAAAGCCTGAATACCTAGTCGGTGAAGAGTAGGAGCACGATTCAACATAACTGGATGTTCCTTGACTACTTCTTCAAGGATATCCCAAACTTCTTGTCTCTGCTTTTCAACCATCTTCTTCGCAGATTTAATGGTTGTTACATAGCCGTACTCTGAAAGTTTGTTATAAATGAATGGCTTAAATAATTCCAAAGCCATTACTTTTGGCAATCCGCACTGATGCAACTTCAACTCAGGACCGACGACAATAACCGAACGTCCGGAGTAATCAACGCGCTTACCTAATAGATTTTGTCGGAAACGACCTTGTTTCCCCTTCAACATGTCTGAAAGAGATCTCAAAGGACGTTTATTTGGGCCTGTGAAAGTTTTGCCACGACGACCATTATCGAACAAGGCATCCACAGATTCCTGCAACATGCGCTTTTCATTTCGAATAATAATTTCCGGAGCATTCAATTCCATCAAGCGTTTCAAACGATTGTTACGATTGATTACTCGTCGGTAAAGATCGTTCAAATCGGAAGTCGCAAAACGGCCGCCATCCAAAGGAACTAAAGGGCGAAGTTCTGGTGGAATGACTGGAATAACATCCAACATCATCCACTCTGGCTTGTTGGTCCCGCTGACTTTGAATGCTTCCACAACTTTTAATCGCTTGGACAATTTAGTCCGTTGCGCTTCAGAGGTGGTCTGCTTCAACTCACGGCGGAGCTGTCGAGAGAGAACTTCGATATCTACCTTTTTCAACATTTCACGAATGGCTTCGCCACCCATGGTTGCTGTAAAATTAAGACCGTCTTTGATCAGCTGTGAATGCTTATCTTCGGAAACGACCGAGTTTTCTTCCACTCCGCTATTGCCTGGATCCAAAACCAGATAGGCTTCACAGTAAAGAACCTTTTCTAAGTCCTTTAAAGTGATGTCAAGCAAAGCGCCAATTCTGGAAGGCAAAGAGCGCAAGAACCAGATATGAGCAACAGGTGTAGCTAATTCGATATGGCCAAGTCGTTCACGTCTAACTTTAGATTGTATGACTTCCACGCCGCATTTTTCGCAGACAACGCCGCGATGCTTCATTCTCTTGTACTTGCCGCAATTACATTCGTAGTCCTTTACTGGACCAAAAATTTTGGCGCAGAACAAGCCGTCTCGCTCTGGCTTAAAAGTACGGTAGTTAATGGTTTCAGGCTTCTTTACTTCGCCAAATGACCACTCGCGAATCTTCTCCGGAGAAGCTAGCGAAATTCGGATACCTGTAAAACTCAAAGGATCCTTTGGTTTATCAAAAAAATTGAGAAGGTCTTTCATTGTCTCTCCGTAATCTTAAATCAAATCGGCTTTTAGTTCTTTCTCGGTGGCTTCGATCAACTCTACATTCAGAGCTAAACTTTGTAGCTCTTTCACTAATACGTTGAACGATTCAGGTAAACCTGGCTCCAACAACTGCTCACCCTTCACAATCGCCTCATACATGCGATTACGTCCGGTGACATCGTCGGATTTCACAGTCAAGAATTCCTGTAACCCGTAAGCAGCACCATATGCCTCTAATGCCCACACTTCCATTTCTCCCAGACGTTGACCCCCAAATTGGGCCTTACCGCCGAGTGGCTGTTGGGTAACTAAGCTATACGGACCGATACTACGTGCGTGGATCTTTTCTTCGACCAAGTGATGTAGCTTCAGCATATACATAATGCCAACAGTCACTTCTTCGGCAAAAGGTTCGCCACTCACGCCATCAAACAGGGTGGTTTGTCCTCGAGGAGGAAGATCAGCCACTTCAAGCATTCTTTCGATGTCTTTTTCACTAGCAC
>JBDSKY010000086.1:0-3142 GCA_039916675.1 Bdellovibrionia bacterium | reverse complement strand
GGCCGGCCGAACCCACTCCTTTTCTGCTGGTATTGCTAAAACGATTGAAAATATTTGGCAAATATTCGGGCGAAATACCCGGACCTGTATCGGTGATCAAGAACCGAACCGCGTCTCCGTTCGGCTTGACCGATATGGTGACGGAACCCTGTTTTGGCGTGAAGTGAATCGCATTCCCTAACAGATTGAGAAAGATCTGAAGTATTCGATCGAAATCACCGACGACACGAAGACCTTGACCTTCCTCGTTGTTGAATTTGAGGTGAATCGATTTTTGCTCGGCCATAGGTCGGATTAAATCTGATACGGCCTCAAGCATTGACTTGATATCCAGGGATCTTTTCTCAAGACGAAGACTGCCGGCTTCAAAACTTGCTAGGTCCACAAGGTCCCGGACAAGGCGCTCCGTACTATTGATGGTATTGGAAATGAATCCGGTCAGCTTCAGTGACTGACTATCATTTTTAACTCTTTGCGCGAGAGTGAAAGCAATGATCTTTATTGCCGTAAGAGGGTTCTTAAGGTCATGAGAAACGACCGCTAGCACATGCTCGCGCCCCTTCACCGCCTGTTCGAGTTCCGTAAGCAGTCGGATGCGCTCTTGCTCTCTTTGTTTTTTTTCAGTGATATCTTCCGAAATTCCCAAAAGAAACTGAGGATTACCTTTACGATCAAAAATCGGGACCTTTTTCGTGTGAATGATGATAGTACCTTTGAAACGCGTATGGAGTTCTTCCTCAGGAATATCCAACACCTTTCCTGATGCGATAACTTCGCGATCCATCTTTTGGAAAAAATCAGCCTGGCTCTTAGGAAAGAAATCATAGTCCGTCTTCCCGATCATTTCTTCCCGTGACCAGCCGGTCATTTTTTCACTCGCACGATTGAAAAGTACGAATCGCAGACTCGTTGCGTCTTTGACAAAAATTTGATCGGGAAGATTTTCGACGATGGAGTCGACCAGACGCTGTGTCGCCTCCAGTTGCCTTCGATCCACCTCCGTGTGCTTGGAGGGCAATCGAGAAGAGGCGCTCAAAATCCATCGGATCCACCTAGACAAAAACATATTGCTACAGACTATCGTGCATACGTTGTTCCGCGCTTGCAGAGCATCAGCGCTCCGATGAGCAATCGTGTTGCCGACAGACTGCATATCGACGCCCCATGGCGCATGCACTCGGCAGCGGTACCTGGTTGCTTTCCAAATTCTACGTATAGAAGTATTTAGTGCCCTACCGTCCCCCCAGCCCCGATCCCAAATCAACTCGATAATATCCCCGGAAACTCGACTAATACTTTCTGAATAGTCTTCTTAAGCGCAGACCCCATGGGTAGGTTAGGATTTTTCAAGGGAACCCACCGAAGATCTTCGCTCCCACTTACATTCTTCACTCGCCAAATTTGAGTAGAACGTTTTATCTTATGCCTCGTAACAATATGCCGACTTTCAATTTCACCCAATAAAAACGGTTTAACTTTCAAATTCTGAGGCTTCTGCTCCAAAAGATCCCATAAGCCTGCGCGCCATTCTCCGGAGCCACGGCGCCTTAACAACACCTCTCCTGTTTCATTGACAAAGCAATGAAGGTTCTCCTCCACGATAATCCATTCTTTCGGTTTTTTCTTTGGAGGGTAGGAGCCCTGCTCCTGCGATTTATAGGCTTCACAAATTTCTGTTAACGGACAAAGAAGACAACGGGGATTACGGGGGATACAAACGGTAGCACCCAGCTCCATAAGAGCCTGATTCAAATTGCTGGGACAGATTCTATGTTCATGACCAAGCTCTACTAGATCTTTAGAGATCGTCCAAAGAGTCGCTTTGTAAAGCGATTCCCCTTTCTCTCTCGAAACTTTCCTTAAACGGGAAATCACTCGCTCGACGTTACCATCTAAAATGGCCTCAGGCTGATTGTCTGCAATCGACAGAATTGCGCCCGCTGTGTAATTACCTACTCCAGGAATTGCCAACCAAGATTCTCTAGTTTTAGGAAACTCCTGATTTTTTACAATTTCTTGGGCACCTCGGTGAAGATTTCTAGCCCGTGAGTAATATCCGAGACCTGACCATAAAAGAAGAACGTCCTCCAAAGGAGCTTCCGCTAAGGATTGAACCGTAGGGAATCTGGCTACAAACCTTTCGAAATAAGGAATAACTGTCACGACTTGGGTTTGCTGCAACATAATTTCCGACACCCACACTCGATAGAAGGAAGGATCGTTTCGCCACGGCAAGACTCTTTTTTGACGGTCAAACCATTTATCCATGGCTTGAAGTGCCAGGGTTAATTTATTGTTAGCGTTCATTGCCTTGCCCATCCCGCATCCATCCCATAAGCTTAAGTAAGAGGGCAAGAGGGATTGACTAGAATTCCTATCTATTTCAGTATTTTATTAGTCTTATTTGCGACAGCTAATTGGGCCGAAGCACGGCCCGAACCCTTTCGGGTGGTGCTTGATCCGGGCCATGGGGGCTCGGATGAAGGTACTGTTTTTCGCACTTCGTATGCTCGAATCGCTGAAAAAGCTCTCACGCTCCAACTAGCTCGCAAGGTCGCACGCCACCTTCGAGCCCGAGGCTACCTGGTAACTTTAACTCGGAATGATGACCGTGAAGTTGCCCTAGGAACACGTACCCAGATCGCAAATCGGCTTGGAGCACAGGTCTTTATTTCGATCCACATGAATTCCTCTGAGGAGGCTCGCCGTAAGGATGCGGAAGGTATTGAAACTTACATCCTCAACAGTACAACCGACGCATCATCAAAACGCCTAGCCAGGCTGGAGAATAGCGTAATTTCAGGTTCGCCCGCCCCATTTGGAGCCCCAGCCGAAGACCGTGATGTCGCCCTCATCCTCAAAGACCTGAGGCTAGACGGGAACTTAAGCTCAAGTAAGCGGCTGGCTTGTAGTTTACAGGAACATTTAGTTCGAGCGACTTCAAACCGGGCCAATCTACTCCGACGCAACCGTGGAGTTAAACAAGCTCTTTTCCATGTTCTCCTCGGCGCCGATATGCCAAGCGTTTTAGTTGAAACTGGATTCCTCAACAGTGCTAAAGACCGCTCATTTGCCCTCTCTATGCGCGGCCAAACCATCGCCAGTCGAGCCATAGCTGATGCTGTGGACCACTAAAGGAACC
>JBDSKY010000085.1:0-12319 GCA_039916675.1 Bdellovibrionia bacterium | reverse complement strand
GGAGTTGGAAACTGCAAAATACTTGGCCAATTCTTTGCCTTCAATCGAGTGTCCATCCATTAAAACCCACTCCTTGCCATAGAGTCCTTGGAATTGAGTCTCAGTCAAAAGAGACAATCGAATCTCTCCAATTAGTCCTTCATTTTTTTCTGGAAGATCAGCGTATGCATTCCCAAAATGGAACAAACTTAACGCTAGAAATAGTGCATACATGCGGGGAAGAGTCATTCTGATAAGCTCCTTGAATCTATAAGATATTATTCATTGCTTTTTTTGGATTTACCACCGTTATTGAGCACCTGTGGAATAAAAATGAGCGCCAAAGGTATGGCGTCATCGTTGTCGTGTCCTCTCCAATAAATAGCATTGTGTAGAGGTGTCCATCCTCGGTTGATTTCTAGCGAAGTTTTTGAAGCGCAGAGGTCTAAGATCACGTTTTTCAAATTTTCTTTTCCCTCAATGTGGCCTAACTGCGTAGTGAGTTCGGTTGTTGTCTTTCCTGACAACAAAAATGGGAGGTCTTTTCAAAAAACATACCTGCCGCTGTTGTAAAGTCTGCGCACCTATCAGCGAAAATGATTAATAAGGCTGGAAAGGGGCTGGTAAACGCGCTTCCAGATTCAACGGAAAAATATCCGATACAAGAACGGATTAGAAAGGTCGACAACGCTATTAAGGCTATTAAATTGGAACAAAAGCCACAAATGCAATAACTGAACTGCGAAAATCTGGCGAAGGATTGCAGAAATCTAATTCGCATCCTATTGTAGATCTGACTATTAATACACTGGTCTCTTGCCTCTTTGGCGAGAGAACGCCCGATTTCATTGCCGAAGATATTACCTTGGTCAACGTTACCAGCACTAATGATTTCGTTTGATTTGGCTACTCCCTTTGCATCTTGGCTTCGAATGAACTCCTGGTCAGCGTCACAATTGCGGGCAATTTCCTTATTGTCATTCAGATAGGTAGGATTCTTGTGCCTATTCTCAATTTCTAACTTCTTGTCGTCTATTTCTTTTGCAAGATTGCTGAAAAAATCCAAATAGGATTGTCTATACTGCATGAGTCCAATGATGGCCCCCATCTCTAGCGCGGCATTCATCTGATTTGCAAAGGATATGCTTTGAGCGTTAAGCGTATCAAATGAACTATTTGCAGCCGCCAAACCTGAATTAGTCCAATCGAAGTGGAATTTGGAGTCCAGGAAGAGCAATGGGTGAAGTTGGAATAGAAACGGTGGGAAGTGAAGGAAGAGGTAACTAAAAAATTTCTCATCGTCCCAGGCACTATCATTCGAGCAATCTAAAGCCCACATAGAAATCATTCTTGGAAAACGTTTCTAATAGTGTACCCTAAATCCTAAAAACGGACCGAGGCTCAATGCACCAAAATCTTAAAAAAATATCTCTTACCGAACACGAGACCGCGTTGCTTATGCTGGGTCGTGAGCTTAAAAAATTAAATTACCACTTCATCACGGTCACTCCACTTACCCACCAACGAGTTTTAGACCGCCAAGCAACGAGGACCCCTGATCTATTTCTTTCAGAATCATTACGGGATGTTTTCGGGTGGAATAGGCCTTTTAAGAAAACCCTCTTACCTCCTCAGATGTTCGACCTTATGGAACGCTCTTCTGCTCTTGAGGCGCTCGATGGAGATCTTTTCCGAAGTCAAATTAGATTTTCCAGTCTGAATAATTCTTTATTCCTGCATTCCGGATATCCTACTACTACAAATATCAGTGTCTTCTTTGGTCCCGACACTTACCGCTACACCCGCTTTGTCCAAGAGCAACTTTTGCACATCACTGCAAAAGGCATGACCGAGCCCCTCCGTGTAGTCGATTTAGGCTGCGGGAGCGGAGCTGGAGGTCTCATCGTTCGAGATCACTGCAGAGAGATTGTCTTAAGTGATATCAACTCTCTGGCCCTTTCATACTCGCGGGTAAATGCGGCATTGAACTCCTCTCTACCGCTTGACGTAAGCATTGTCGAAAGTGATCTTTTTTCAAACCTCGACGGCAAGTTTGATTTGGTGATGGCTAACCCCCCCTTCTTGATGGACAAGGGCGAACGATCATACCGCCACGGTGGTGATCAGCTTGGCTCTGAGCTATCTTCGAGAATTGTTAAAGAGAGTCTCACACATTTAAAACCCGGTGGGTGGCTTTTTCTATACACAGCGTCAGCAATTGTTGCGGGCAAAGACTTGTTCAGGGAGTCGCTACAAGCTCTTCTTGAACAATTTGAATACAACTACTCTGAAATTGATCCCGACATTTTTGGCGAAGAACTTGCGACTCCTGCTTATGCTTCCGTGGAACGCATTGCTGCAGTCTGCTTAGCGGCTCGACGCAAACAGTAAAATCCTATTTCCTCTTAAATGGCAACGGAGTGATTTCAGCTTCTGGCTGCCCACGAAGGTGACTAGGTATTTCAAGATAAGTCACTCCTAAGCGACGTCGAAGGTAAGTATAGTCTCTCCTAAGCTTAAGGAATTTGTATGCTGAATTACCGAAGGAACCTGCTTGAATTCCAAATCCCAACGATTTTGTTCGACTAACAAGCAACTTATCCATATCAGTATCTTTCCATGCTCCATAGGCGACTGCAGCTTCGAAATCATGAGGATTTGTCGCTCGCTTTCCTTGAAACTCTCCAGACACCTGGGAATTTCCAATCACTACTCCCTCCCCCAATCCTATTCCGAGAGGAGGAAGTACACTCCAATGTCGCTTACCCAATGCATTGGTTATGTTTCCCGCCATAGCCGTCAAATTAAACTGGAGAATAATCCCAGCAATAACCCGACCGCCTTTCAGGTGCACCCATTGCTTTTGAAGATGAAAATGATCTTCTAGAAGCGCAAGAATCTGCGGAGCAATTTTCTCCGTACCATCTACTGATGTATCCTCAGATTTCAGAAATTCAATTGCCGTAAGATATTCTTGTGGGGTGGGTGTATCAAGTTTTAAGTTTTTCAATTCGTTATAGGCGAGCCGTACTTTCTCTTCAAACCGCCAAAGACGTGAATTATTGATTCGACTCCTGCTAGGATCTTCCAATGCAATTGTGAGCCATTCATTCAGAAATTTGGCACCAAGCTTCATACTCGCAACACCGGCGGTCTTGATTTCCAAAATATTCATAATGGATTCAAGCACATCCTGAAGAGGATAAAGATGTGATAGGCCGTAAAATTCAGCTTGTTTTCGCTCTGCCTTGTCCCACTGCTTCATTCTTGCATAACGAGCTTCGGACTCTAATTTTTCGATTTTATGATTAATTACACGCTCGGCTTCGGCCCTTCGCTGCTCTGCTGCTTCTCTACGAGCTAGTTCTGTTTTCGCTCGCTCCTCTTGCTTCCGCTTTAATTTTTCTTCTCTCTTCTGAGCACCCGGATTTCCGTGATGTTCCCGCTGAGTTTCAATTTGCTTTTGAATTTCATCTGCAATCTCAGGGGCAATCATCTGGAGGCCGGATAAGTCAACCCTCTCCGGCTCTCGAGCTGAGGAATCAGAAGGCGCTGCCAATGCGGAAGACAAGACAAAAACGAAACTTAGAGGTAAAAATAAAAGTGCTTTGATCATGAGATCGACACTCCTACTTCAACTACTGCAGTGAGTCAATTGCTTATTAAGTAGCCTTTTTGACTCAACTTCTGCGGCTTCTGCTAAATCTTATGAGTTTATTGGCAAATCGAACTCATCCCCCGTTACCACCCGACATTTGCTTAGAAAGGTTTATGACATCCAAGTCATGAAGAATTGCTAATTTGCCATCGCTTGTAAAATTCTCGTGAAGCGCTAGTTTTGACAATTCAGCCTTAAGCTGGAAATAAGCGGGATTACTTTGAAGCTCAGTTGAAGAGTGTTTGGTAATGTCAAAGGCTCCAAATTCAGAGACCGAATCAAAGACCTGTTTGTGAAGCAGTTTAGCAAGATTGCACTTTTTAGAAATTTCTACAAAATAGCGAAGTATTGGGTGCCAAAATTCGTTTTCGCTTGGGGCGTAGGTTACTAACGCAAGCGACTTTATTTGAAGGGAATGATTTCTCTGGTCCGAATATTTTTGCAGATAAGTTTGAGTGGCAGCAACCGAATCTCCCGAGAAGGTGAAGTCAAATAGTAATATCTGTCTTCCAACTAATTCAGAAGCAGGGGGTAAAAACCTGTCGAAATGGTCAAAAAGGCCTTCCTCTAGCTCAGCACTAAGAGGCTTTATCCCGCTCATTCCATAACGAAAAGAGGATAAGGGAACGTTCCAAGCCCAACCAGGTTTTTGATTTTGAAGATGCGCGATAAACGGAGAAGGACTACGGCCAATTCCAATTACTACACAGGCATCAGGCGGGCATTCTTGTGTGATGATCTCAGATACAGCGCTAATTTCCTGAAAGGATTCGGCGATTCCGTTCACAAGAGGATTAGCAAAAGTAGGACGAGCTAATGCAAATTGAAGCGTAAATTGAATGACGATTGCACTTAGAGTAAGCATTGAAAAGGATGAGTTTGAAATTCTCATAGCCCCAGAATTGTAGCTCAAAATGGCATTAAATACAATATTAATTATACAATTAATAAATAATTATACTTATTAAATTTACATTAAATGGCTTTAAATGAATTAAAATAAATTAAACCTAGACTACTCTTATTAAGGACCTAGCCTCCAGCTCAAGTAATTGGATTTTTATTTCCAGACCTCCTGCGTATCCGCCCAAAGTGCCATCAGCGGCAATGACTCGATGGCAAGGTACGATAATACTAAGCGGGTTTCTCCCATTGGCTGTCCCTACCGCCCGCACTGCTTTGTCATTCTCTATTTTTTGAGCAATATCGCGGTAGGATCGCGTTTTCCCATAGGGGATTCTACTTAACTCTTTCCAAACTTGTTTCTGAAAATCCGTTCCAGTAGCATTTAGGGGCAAATCAAACTCTCTTCGTTTCCCATCAAGATACTCATTCAGCTGACGAACAGCCCGAGCTAAAATCTTCGCTTGCGGGCTGGGCCCCTCTAATCCCTTCGCTAGGGGAACAGCTTGTTCTATCCAGAAGACACCTTGAAGAGCCACTTCGGAGGCGACCAAATAAAGAGGGCCAATTTTTGATTGCATCAACCACTGCATCTTGTTCATTTTTTTCTCCCTTTATTTTTCTTAAGGCTCTGCGCGTACTCTCGCCAGAACAGGGCCGCAACATACCCTCTCCAAGGGCTCATGCGATTTATAGTATCCCTAGAGTAAATCATTTCGAATAATCACTACTCCGCAAGTTTCTTAGCCAAAACCAAATCACGCAGTTCTTCTTTATATTTAGCAATTCGGTCTAAAATAGGAGACTTGCCTCGAACCGCACTCCCGGCTCCTAAGATTTGAGCGGCAAGTATGCCCGCATTCCATGCATTTCCAATCGCGACAGTTGCCACCGGTACACCTTTAGGCATTTGGACAATCGAGAGCAAAGCATCATTGCCTTGAAGAGGTCCGATAGGCACGGGTACACCAATTACAGGCAACGAAGTAATCGCGGCTACCATACCTGGCAAGTGGGCGGCTCCGCCCGCTCCTGCAATAATAACCCGAATCCCTCTCTTTTGAGCACCTTCAGCAAAAGAGACCATGCGCTGAGGGGTTCGATGTGCGGAAATAATCGACATCTCGTAAGCAATATTAAGCTTTTTTAAAAAAGCTGCTGCTTCCTTCATTACGAAATAATCGGAGTCGCTTCCCATAATAATCGAGACTAGAGGCTTCTTTACTTTTTTTACCATTTTCAATGATCTCTTTCGTTCGTCACACTATCGACCCATTTTCGACGACAATCTTCCAGCTCTTTAAAAAGGTCTTTTACTTCCGCTTTTTGGAAAACATTTCCATTGAGATGGCCCAATTTCCTTCGAGGGCGGATTTCAGATTTATTATACCAATGGACATGGGTTCGGGCGCCCGGTCGAGGCAAAACTCGAACGTTTTTCATATGCGAAATAGTGTCGGGACCTAACAAATTTAACATCGCAAAGTAAGTTTGCGTGTCCACACGGCCCAAAGGAGCTCCAAGAACCCCCCGCAAATGATTTTCAAACTGATCTGTCGGGCACGAGTTTTGTGTATAGTGTCCTGAATTGTGAACCCGCGGAGCGATCTCATTCACCAAGAGTTCATCGTGAGCTGTTTGAAAGAATTCGATAGCGAAAGTACCGACTAGACCCGTAAATTGAGCCAATTTTTTTGCGGATTCTTGCGCTTGCTTTTCTAGTTTGGCAGGTACTCCAAATAAGATGGCCGGGCCATAGACCTTGCTGCAGATTCCATTTTCTTGTTCAGAAATTACTAAAGGATAGGTCAAAAATCCGACTTGAGTGGATTGAGTAGCAACCATGGCTAGCTCAGATTTGAAATTAATTCGTCTTTCGGCGTAAACTCGGCTCTTGAGCCGAGCAGCGGCGTGGCAGAAAGCTTCAGCTTTTGCTAGATCCTCCGGTGTATCTTCAATTACTAGCACTCCCTTGCCATCATAACCCATTCGGGACCACTTCAAGACTAAATGACCTTTCCAATCGTGAAATAAAGTCTTCAGCTGAGGTTCTAAGTGGCTGGACAGGTCTAATATTGCATAATCAGCCGTCGCAATATTCAATCTTTTCAAAGTTTCCTTTTGATTCAGCTTATCTTGCATCAGTTCGATTACATCTAAATTAGGGCTGAATACGACATCAAAGGGGGCTGCCACTTTTTTCAATTGATCGCAATTTACAAATTCATTTTCAAAAATCACAGTGTGGACTTGAGAAAACAAGCATCGCAAGACATTCTCGTCCTCGATCGATCCAAAGACAGCGCCTGGATGAGCCAAGGCTGCCGGAGCACTTGAGTTCTCTGCCAGCACGATCGGCTTTAGGCCCATTTTAACAGCTGCATCAGCCAGCATGAGAGAGAGCTGCCCCCCGCCTAAAATTCCAACTCTGTTTGCATTTCGATTTGTCGGTGCCATTGGTAGAGCTACTTTATACTCAGTCCGCCAAAGAACTCAACCGATTAACAGAGAGGGCGCCCCCTACGCGCCTTACAGGCAGAAGGAAGAGCTAAAAACATCACTCACCGGTAAACAAAATGCTTATGCAGGGGATAGTTATAGAAAATTCCGACTCCCAATGAAACAAGGGCTACCGAGGCCGCATAATGTAATTTTTCAAACTCAGTAACTAAATATACTCCCACAGTATTTAATATAAGACTCCCGGCAGATACGAAAAAGTACCTCAAGGCTTGTCGGTTGAGAGGGCCATGGGAGGCCTTGAAAGTCCAATATCGATTCAGCAGGAAATTCGTAATTGCTCCGAGAAAGGCTCCTGAGCCAGTAGCAATGACATACCAGACGTGAAATTTTTCAGTCATTAGAAACAGTGAACCATAGTCGACTATTGAAGCTATTAACCCCGAAATCTGTGCCCGCCCAAAGGAGGTCAAAAATTCCCGTCTCATTTTCATTAACTGATTGTGACATGCTTAGGGAGCTTAGACGAGCCAATTTCTAGGCCGCACTTTTCTTTAAATCTTTCTGTGGAGCTACGTATTGAACGGGATGCAATCCAACAGTGGCCGGACCATTGAGTACCTCACCCTCTGTGCTGAAGCGCGACCCATGACAAGGACAGTCCCAACTTTTCTCTGAAGAATTCCAATGAACTTGACAGCCTAAATGGGTGCATACCGCTGAAACCGTGTGAAGTTCCGATTTTTTATCGCGATAGACAGCAATGGATTGCCCATTTTGATTCACCACACACCCTTCTCCGGCAGGTAAATTCGAAACATCCTCAGGCTTAGACGTGTTTGTTTTTAAGAGGTGATCTTTAATTAAACAAACCGGATAATCCTTATTTTCAGCAAGGAAATGCATGGCGGATGAAACGACATTAATTCTTTTCGGACTAAATATTTCAGCCCAAGGATTATCTCGTTTCAAAATCAAATCTGGAATCAGGAGACCCGATAAGGTCCCAAAAGTCATACCATTGCCTGAAAACCCTGTTGCAATGTAAGTATGGCGAGACGCGGGATTTAAACCAATATAAGGCAATCCATCAACGGGGTCCATGATCTGACCGGACCATTTATCCGTAATGGATTTACCTGAAAAATGCGACCTTGTGTACTCGGCTAAGCGGAGATAGCACTCCTCAGTATCGGTTTTCATTCCTGTTTTATGATCTTCCCCGCCAATAATCCAAACTTCATCATAGCTACGTATGTAATGGTAAGGATCTGCGGTGTCCCAATACAGCCCTTTGGTTAACGGAGGCCTGTCCAAAGGAGACGCTATAGCATAAGTTCGATATGCTGCAACTTTCGTATGCATAAAGAATCTATTCACACTCGGTGTATTAGTTGCCACCACAAGGTCCTGACCAAAAAGTTCGCCTTGTTCTGTAACGACGTGAGCGGGGGTGCCCTCTTTTATTTCTAGAGCGCGAGTATTTTCGAAAATGTGAGAACCATCTCCCGGAATTCTCTTGGCCAGGGCAAGGAGGTACTTCCTCGGATGAAATTGCGCTTGATCTTCAATTCGTATCCCACCGTAAGTTTCAAATGGTAGCGGAATAGTCTGCTGCCACTTTGCAGTCAAGCCCACTTTTTGAAATGCGGCTAGCTCCTTCTTTAAACTCCTTATGTCTTTTCTTGACTCCGTGTATTGAAAGGCAGGCACCTTTTCATAAGAGCAGTCTATGTTCCATTCCTCTACCCAGCGCGCAATTTGCTCATTGGCGGCCTGCATTGCTCGGGCTACAAGAGTTGCGCTTTTTTTGCCGAAATCTGACTGTATTTTTTGATATTGGGAATCCAAAATTTCCGTAATATGAGCCGTGGTATGTCCAGACTCGCCCGTGCCAATGGAATGTTGATCAATGACTGCTACCGTCTTGCCTGCTAACTTCAGTTGCAGCGCGACGGAGATCCCCGTCATTCCGGCGCCAATGACAATGACATCTACTTTCTCCTTCCCTTTTAAGGGGCCATAGATAGAGCTAGGGGACGTACCAATCCAAATTGATTTTGTTTGTTTTGTCATTGTATTCTCACAATTGATAAAGCAAAAATTGCGCCCCCTTCATGTGATTTTTTTAGACTTGCGTGACATTCCGCTATAGGCTTTTGAATTGCAGACCGCAGACTATGAGACAAAAGGGGGCCCAATGAATGAGAGACCGGAAATTCCTACTCCAGAACCTAAGCCTAAACCTGACATTCCTGATTACGTACCACCACCTTCTGCCCCTGAAATTGAAACGCCAACAAGGCCAGAGCCCGAAATTAGGCCCAGCCCAGATATTATAGAGATATCTCCTGAACCCTCCCCCGATGCTACCCCACCTGGAGTTTCACCTGAAATCTCTCCACCCAACGGATAATTTGACGTTTACCGGGAGAATTTGCAAAGCTAATAACTGCAGTATGACAAAAATATTGTCACTGAGTTAGATTCTTGCTATCAGGCCTCTGTATGAGGGTTCGGCGCATTTTATGATATCCCTATCTGATCAGCCGATCTCCCACGAAAACTCTCAGGTCCTTACTCATCCTCTCCAAAAAGATCATATTGTAAAATTTTATGAAGATGAAAAAACTCTCACTGATGCGGTGACTGCCTATGTCGGTTCAGGCCTGACAGAGGGAGACGGCATAATCCTTATTACGACTCCCAAACATCGGGAGGCTCTTGAAAAATCCTTGGCCCTCAAAGGATTCAATGTACATGAAGCAAGCATTAAAAAGCAGCTGATCTTCAAAGATGCTGCACACACTTTATCCCAGTTCATGGAGAATCAAGTACCCAACGAGGAGAAATTCAGAGCGTTGATCGGCGCTATGATCGAGGAGTTTAAGCCAAAGTATTCCAAAATTCGGGCTTATGGAGAAATGGTGAATTTACTTTTAGTCGATGGAAATCTGACCGAAACCATTGGACTTGAAGAACTTTGGAACAGCTTGAGTTTGACTTACTCTTTTTCTCTCCTCTGTAGCTATCTCATCTCTGACTTTAATGAAAAATTGCCAGAGCAAGCCTATCAAAAGGTTTGCCAAACTCATTCTCATTCACTTCCTGTAGATGAGCCGTCTCCACAGATTCTTTCACAACTACAAAAACGAATTATTGAACTTGAACGGGAAGTTACAGGCCGAAAAAAAATTGAGCTCGTCCTGCAAGAAGCTATTCGTTGCAGGGATGAAGCCTTCCCTGTTGCAAGCCATGAATTAAAGACCCCTTTGACTTGCCTCAAACTTCAGATTCAGCTTCTCCAGCGCTTAATTTCAAAGGAAACTGAATCGAAAAATTCTCAAAAAGTTAGAAAGACGATTGATGGCTGTGAATATCAGATCGATCGTATGACCAAACTTACAGATCAAATTCTAGATCTCTCTCAGATTCGCCTGGGCCGATTTAAGCTATGCCCAGAACCATTTGATTTAATTCCTTTTGTCCAAAAAATGGTGGATCAATTTGCGGAGCTGATGTCCCTAAGTGGCCAGCCTCAATTTAAGAATTTGATTACCTTGTCTTCTGAAGTATCAACTCCAGGTATGTGGGACCAGAGCCGTTTCGGTCAAATTATAACTAATCTCCTTTCCAATGCAGTTAAATATGGCAATGGAAAACCGGTTGAAATCTGTGTCTTTCGCACTCTGGATAAAAATCGAGTTAGGTTGACAGTGCGCGATTTTGGAATCGGAATTGCGGCAGAAAACCAGGCTAAAATCTTTAATCGTTTTGAACAGATAGGTTCAGGGAGCCACACTCCAGGACTGGGCCTAGGTTTATACATTGTTCAGCAAATCGTCTCAGATTCCGGTGGAACAATTGAAGTTCAAAGTGAAATTAATCGCGGGTCCATTTTTAAAATAGAACTGCCGCTTATCCTTAGTAAAATCAGAGATGCTCAAACTCGAGTTGAGCATTAAAAAATATAATTACCAGCCGCCAAGAGCGGAGCTTCTGGCAACCCAGAAGAATGTTGAAAAAGAGGCCCCACAAAGCTCACTAGTAAATTCACCAACTCCCCGTCCCGCTGAATCTTACCTGCAACCAGTACAAAAGGACTGCTCTCAAAGCACGGCTTATATTTCTCAAAAGTTTTTGCATGCAGAATTAAATCCGCAAATCCGTACTCGTCCTCCAAAGTCGCAAACATCGTACCCTTAGCCGTAGGAGGCCGTTGTCTTATAATCACAAGACCCGCTATTCGAGTCACTTGACCTGCGATCATTTTTTTCAAAGTTGCAGTGTTTCCAGGCGGAAGATTCTTTTTTAATTCGGGATCAGCCCTTAATCCCATCATGGGATGGCCTTTTACAGAAAGGTGATAACTCTCGTAATCTGACTGAATCGCTTGATAAAGAGAAAGTGGCGTAAAGAGAGCAGAGTTGGGCAACGACTCTGCCACAAATTGAAAAAGATTAAGCTGCTGTTCCCGCACTGGAGCAGGTCGACAAACTTGAAGGTGAAGAATCTCCCACAGTGCCTCCCGTTGGCTTATACCATAACACGCGAAGGCATCTCCCATGGCCAAACGGTTTAACATCCGAAGCGATAGTCTAACCCGAGAAAGAAAATCCCGAAGTCCACTAAACTGTCTAATGGCTCTCTCTTTGAACACCTCATCTGCTTCAGCTCTTCCAAGCCCTTGTAGCATCCTCCAGCCCATCCTTATGGCGCCTTGCTCTAAGGTACAATCCCAATTTGAAAATTGTGGATTCAATGGAAGCACTTTGACCCCTTGACGTTTAACGTCTTCCACCAAAGTATAAGAGGAATAAAATCCCATGGGCTGAGAATTTAAAAGTGCACAGGTGAACTCCGCTGGATAGTGACACTTCAGATAGGAAGAGGCATAAGCCAAAAGTGCAAACGAAGCGGCATGAGATTCCGGAAATCCATATTCTGCAAAACCTTGGATCTGTTGAAAGATACGGTCTACAAACTCCTGAGCCAGTCCATTAGCAAGTAAGCCTTGCTTCAACCTATTTCCCATTTTCTCGATAGAACCACTGGATCTCCAAGCACCAATGGCACGTCTCAGCTCGTCGGCTTCGCCTGGTGTAAAATCAGCCATGACCATTGCTATTTTCATTACTTGTTCTTGAAAAAGGGGAACCCCTAGAGTTCGACTTAAAATGGGCTCCATTCTCGGATCCGGGCATTTACTGTCCTCCAGCTTGCGACGTCTCTTTAAATAAGGATGAACCATTTTTCCTTGAATGGGACCTGGACGTACAATTGCCACCTCAATCACTAGATCATAAAAGTTTTCAGGCA
>JBDSKY010000084.1:0-10427 GCA_039916675.1 Bdellovibrionia bacterium | reverse complement strand
GAGGGAGCGACACCTCTGTTTCTAGGGTGGGCAAGTCTTTCAACCAGTCAGATCGGATTGCTCTCGCTTTTTTGGACAACCTTGATGCTGGGGTTTGGTCTAGGATGGATATGTGCAGGCTCTAAACACGAATCTTTAAAGTGGTCCGCAATCGCTATTGGGCTTCTGATAGTTCCTTCTCACTTGGTTTGGAAACCTTACTTCGTGATGAGCATTCCATTGGCGATACTCTTTATTCATCAAGTTTATAAAAAAAATAATTGGATTTCAAATCTAGGCGCAGTTGCGATATTTATGGGTATTAATTTGATGGGGTTTGACTTTGTAGGCCACAACTGGGCAGCTCATATAGAGGCCGGTTCGGTGTTGTTGTTTATGCACTTAATCTTGATATTTTTAGTCGCTAGCCCATGGGGCTCATTGTTAAATAGGGCGCAGCGATAATTTGACAAACACATTGCTGTAGTTCTGTCATAATATTGGCTTTAAAAGTGTCGCCATCAGGTCTCAGAAGAAATGATGGCTAATATATTCTTTTACCTTAAAATGGAGTTATGGAAAGTAGAACAAAATTAGGTTGGCTACCAATCGCTATAGTGCTCTTGCTGATTGTAATTGCCTTTCCTCTCGGGCGGCTGGCGATCTTTATGACTTCTTCTCATCGGCCCGGTTCCATAGAGGAAAAAATAATTGAAATTCACAAAGGCGAGACCCCCCATGAAATTTCGAAAGTATTACTAAGTAATGATGTAATTTCTGACGCGGATAATTTCATGCTAACTGGCCGTTTGATTCGGCAGTGGCGCAAAATAAAAGTGGGCGAATACAAATTGACGCCGTCAATGTCCCCCCTAGAAGTTTTTGATGTAATTACGTCAGGCGTAAGCCTCGCCAGGCCGATTACTGTTCGTGAAGGCGAAAATATGTACGAGATTGCAGACGACTTAACAGCCAAGGGACTTTCGAGTCGTGAAAAGTTTCTTGAAGTATGTCGCGATCCCAAGTTCATTGCGTCTTTGAATATGTTTCAGGTAAATCTTCCCACGACTCTTGAAGGATATCTGTTTCCGGACACCTATTATTTCAATCGAGCTCTTTCGAATGCTGATATAGCCCGGCAAATGGTCAAACATTTCTTTGAATTTTGGACCCCTGAGCAAGAGGCCCAAGCTCAACTTCTTGGGCTAAATCAACACGGAATCATTACTCTAGCTTCCATAATTGAGAAAGAAACGGGAGCGGCTGAAGAACGAGCGATAATTAGTTCAGTCTTTCACAATCGGCTGAAAAAACGAATGAGGCTTCAGAGCGATCCCACCACCATTTATGGAATGTGGGAGAGATACAAGGGAAAGATTCATAAGAAGGATTTATCTGAGAAGAATAATTACAATACCTATTCTGTAAGTTCGCTCCCTGAAGGTCCGATCGGAAATCCCGGCAAAGAAGCAATTCAGGCCGCACTCCATCCTGCTGAG
The DNA here is from genome assembly GCA_039916675.1 of Bdellovibrionia bacterium. Lineage (GTDB taxonomy): Bacteria > Bdellovibrionota > UBA1018 > UBA1018 > UBA1018 > JBDSKY01. The sequence continues at coordinate 8,949 of JBDSKY010000084.1, read as the reverse complement.
ACTCCTTATCTCTTCTTTGTTTCTCATAATGACGGAACCCACCAGTTTTCCCGAACCGTAGAGGAGCACAATCGAGCAGTTCAGAAATTCCAGTTGGATCGAAAAATGAGAGAAGGCAAGAGCTGGCGAGATCGCTTGCGCAAGACGGCTTCCACGAATGTTTCGGGAAGCAGTAAGTGATACTATGATTTCTCCCCGTGTAGTTCTTGATACGAATGTTCTTCTCACCGCGGGCTTTAAAGAGAATTCCATTCCAGCAGAAATAGTGAAGATGATTATTTTAAAGGAAATCCAGGCTCTGAATTGTCCAGGGATTGTAGAGGAATATAAAGAGGTGTTTTCTCGCGCTAGGTTTAAGAAGTGGAAGTTTCCGCCTCCTTGGTTTGAAATTTTTCTTGCCCAATCCACCTCGTTGGATTGCGATCCTCCTTCGTGGCCATTGATGGGACCTGATCCGGATGATTTACTCTTTTTATCTTTTGCCCATCAGCAAGGTGCCATTCTTATTTCAGAGAATATGAAGGACTATCCCGCAGAAATTAGGCAGGGCACCATTGTGATGGATCCTTCTGAATACAGGTGTGGTCATTCCTTAGAACGGGAAGGACGTCGGTAATGTTAATATTACTAAACAATCCGAAATTTCTGCTAAAACTAGGCCGCTAATACCTAATTTAATTGGGCCACGCTTTGGGCGCTTGTCTATGATTTTTTTTCCTTTACTCAGTCGTCAGACTTTGCTACCGGATGGGGGTGGCAGAGATCTTTGCTGCTGATCAATCCAAAAAACAGCCGCGAAAGGCAGTTATTAGTACGCGGTTCAATAATCTGAAGTTAACCCCCTCAAAAAATCAAGATTGGATCAATTTAAGGGGTAAGTAGCTTCGAAGTGAGCGGAAGGCAATTAAGGGACTTGAATGCACCTGAGAGAACTGAAGGAAAAGAAAATTGGCGACCTAGTCGAAATGGGAAAAGAACTCGGCATCGAAAATGCCGGGGGAATGCGCAAACAAGATCTCATTTTTGCCGTACTCCAGAAAAAAGCTGAAAAAGATGAGCATATCTACGCGGACGGCGTTTTAGAATGCCTTCCCGATGGTTTTGGATTTCTAAGGGCGCCTGATTACAATTATCTGCCAGGACCTGATGATGTCTATGTATCTCCTTCGCAGATTCGAAGATTTGGTTTACGCACCGGTGATACTGTAAGCGGCTCTGTCCGAGCCCCTAAAGAAGGAGAGCGATATTTTGCCCTTCTAAAGGTAGAGCAAGTTAATTTCCAGAGCCCCGAGTTGAATTCAGAGAAGGTTTTATTTGATAACCTAACTCCGCTTTATCCTAATAAGCGTATCAATCTAGAATATCAGCCGAATATTTATAGTACCCGTATTATTGATATGATGGTGCCCCTCGGAAAAGGGCAAAGATGTTTGATTGTTGCTCCCCCTAGAGCAGGCAAGACCGTATTGATGCAGGATATGGCAAATGCCATCACTACCAATCATCCTGAAATTAAACTCATAGTACTTCTGATTGACGAACGTCCTGAAGAAGTTACTGATATGCAGCGTTCTGTCAAAGGTGAGGTGGTAAGCTCCACTTTTGACGAGCAGGCTTCCAGGCACGTGCAAGTAGCTGAAATGGTAATCGAAAAGGCTAAGAGACTTGTCGAAAATAAATACGACGTAGTTATCCTTCTTGATTCTATCACTCGCTTAGCTCGTGCGTATAACTCAGTGGTTCCTCCATCGGGTAAGATTTTGTCGGGCGGTGTAGATTCGAATGCTCTTCATAAACCGAAGAGATTTTTCGGCGCAGCTAGAAATATTGAAGAAGGGGGCTCATTAACTATTATAGCCACTTCTTTGGTGGAAACTGGCTCCCGCATGGATGAAGTTATTTTTGAAGAATTTAAAGGTACGGGTAATTCCGAAATTCACCTGGACCGTAAGTTGATGGAAAAGCGTATTTTTCCTTGTCTGGACATTAATAAGTCCGCGACAAGAAAGGAAGAATTGCTCTTGCCTAAGGATATGTTGAATCGTCTTTGGATTCTACGTAAAGTTCTGCATCCGATGAACACAGTGGATGCTATGGAGTTCTTGTTGGAAAAGGTTTCTCGAACAAAGACAAACGAGGAATTTGTAAAAGGGATGAGTGGCTGATCGGCGGGCTTCATTAGTTGTCCAAAGTAGTAGTTTACAGTCCCACCGGTTGTTGTTGACCATTCAAAATAGTTTTGTTAGAAGAGGTGCCCTATGAAACAAGGTATTCATCCGCAGTATTTAGAGACCACAGTTAAGTGTGCTTGTGGCCATGTAATTGAAACTAGAGCGACCAAAGAGAACATCAAAATTGAAGTTTGTTCTAGTTGTCACCCGTTCTTTACCGGCAAACATAAGTTGCTGGATACAGAAGGTCGCGTCGAACGCTTCTTGAATAAATATAAGAAGAAGTAATCGTCTTTTTGGGGAACACCCACGATTGTTGTGTGGTAGTTTTCGAGGATGAGGATGAACAAGTCTTCCGCTCAATTTACCAGCATCGGGGGCCAGGCTGTAATTGAGGGCGTGATGATGCGCTCACCCCATTTTATTGCCGTCGCGGTAAGAAAACCAAACCAGCGTATTGTGATTCGGAACAAGTCCTATTTAAGTATTGGGCAAAAGTATCCCTTTCTCAAAAAGCCAGTACTTCGTGGAGTAGTCACCCTTCTTGAGTCTATGGCTCAAGGGGTAGAATCTCTCGGATATTCAGCCAACGTAGCTTCGGATACGGAAAACTCAGGCGAGCAGATTTCGAAACTGGCAATGGCTGGTTCGATAGCTACTGCTATTTTATTGGGCATGGGGCTATTCGTAGCTCTTCCTCATCTAATTACGGTACTGATTACCAATTCCGAACACGTTAATTTGACAGCAAAGAGTCCGCTCTTCCATCTTTTAGATGGCGGATTCAAGATGGCCATCCTTCTTACTTATGTCTATGTAATTGGGCTGATGAAGGACATTCATCGCGTTTTCCAGTATCATGGAGCGGAACATAAATCGATTTACACCTTTGAAGCAGGTGAAGACCTCACAGTTGAGAACGCTCGGAAATACACAACGCTTCACCCTCGTTGCGGTACGAGTTTCCTTCTGTTTCTGGTGCTAATAAGCATCTTAGTATTCAGTGTAGTGTTTCCGATTTTTCACTTAACGGAACTCGCGGCCAATCCCTTTGTAAATCACCTATTAATGGTGGTTATTAAGATCTTTTTAATGTTGCCCGTAGCGGGGTTTGCGTATGAGTTTATTCGTGCATGTGCCTTCCGAATGCAGAATCCGATTTTTAGAGCTTTGATTTGGCCTGGAATGATTCTACAAAAGCTCACTACTCGGGAGCCGACTGATGATCAGTTAGAAGTCGCACTCGCGTCTCTCAAGCAAGTACTCAGACTTGAGAAGGCGACCGGGGGCACTACGATGGTTTCAGATGATATAGAAATTACCAACTTGTTTGACTTATCGCTCGTAGAAGCCGATGTCGCTGAGTTTCCGGAACTATAAAAAAGATGTTTGATAAGCTTGAATCCGTTGAAGGCCGTTTTAATGAGATCGAAAGTAGATTGTCTGATCCCGAGCTAGGCTCGCGCCCTGGAGATTTTAAAAAACTTTCTCAAGAGCACGCCAGTCTTCAAGGAATTATTAATCAGTATCGACAGCATAAGAAGTTGATGGCTGAAATGGAATCTAATCGTCAGCTCATGAATGAGAATGATGCTGATTTCGCCGATATGGCTCGAGAAGAGCTCAAGCGGCTGGAATCCGAACTCGAGGTTTCCAAGCGCACCCTTCAAATTCTACTTTTACCCACAGATCCGAATGATGAAAAAAACGTGGTTTTTGAAATTCGTGCCGGTGCAGGTGGCGATGAAGCTGCTCTTTTCGTAGGGGAGCTTTTCCGCCTTTATCAGAGATATGCAGAAAGACAGGGTTGGAAGGTCGATCTCCTGTCCGCCAATCCCACAGGCCTAGGTGGATTTAAAGAAATTATAGTTGAGATTCAGGGTAGTCGGGTCTTCAGTCGTCTCAAATGGGAAGGCGGCGTCCATCGGGTTCAGCGAGTTCCTACAACTGAGGCGCAAGGAAGAGTGCACACTTCAACAGTAACAGTGGCGGTATTGCCTGAAGCTGAAGAGGTGGATGTGGCAATTAATCCAATGGATTTGAGAATTGATGTTTACCGCTCAGGCGGAAAAGGTGGACAGAGCGTAAATACCACCGACTCAGCGGTGAGAATAACTCATAATCCTTCAGGTCTCGTTGTGGTCTGTCAGGATGAACGATCTCAGTTGAAGAACAAAGACAAGGCCATGAAAATTCTGCGCTCACGCTTATTGGATCTTGAAATCGCGCGATCGGCCAAGACCACAAGTGATGCGAGACGCAGCATGGTGGGAACTGGGGACAGAAGTGAGCGGATTCGGACTTATAATTTTCCCCAAGGAAGGCTGACCGATCATAGAATTGGTCTTACCCTTTATCAACTTCCAGAGGTGATGGAAGGCAAGATCGAAGAAATTATTGATGGTTTGTTGGCCCATTATCAAATGGAAGCTCTCAAGGAACAAGGTCTTGGGGCCTAGTTTTGAATTTTAGAGACGCGCTCTCTGCGACAAAAAAAATCTTAGAACAAAGTCCGCGTCTGAAAGCGGAAGGTCTTGTTGATACGGAGGCAGAGCAGCTCTTGGTCGCCGTTGTTCGTTTAACGACTGGCATAAGTCTGTCGCGGTTAGAGTTGTTTAGTAAAATGGGCTTCCAGCCAGAAAGCTCTGGGCTTTTTCCCAAGCATGCCAGTGATAAGTTATTTGAACTTGCTCACCGGCGCGTTGAAGGAGTTCCATTACAGCATCTAACGGGGGTTCAATGGTTTCGGGACCATGAGTTTGAGGTGAGCCCAGCAGTGCTGGTTCCTAGGCCTGAGACCGAAATCCTTTTAGACACAGTCCTAAAGGAGCTTTTGACTGCACGGATTACGCCCGAACTGGGTCTTGAAATTGGCCTAGGGAGTGGCGTCCTTTCTATTGAGCTTTTGAGTCATTTTCCAAAACTTCGAATGGTGGCCTCTGAACTGACAGAGGGTGCCTGCATCGTTGCTAAGCGAAACGTCGTCAAGATCCTGGGATTAGAGGCTGAAACTGGCGAAAGGCTGAGGCTTATTCGACCCTCGAACGCAGGCGAAGTGCTTGAGGTTTTTACAAGGCAAGATCCTCAAGGGTTTGCTGGCGCCGCTGATTTTATATTATCCAATCCCCCCTACTTGGCAGAAGAAAGCGAAGTAGAAACGGGTGTATTAATGTATGAGCCTCATGAGGCGTTGTTTGCTCCTCAGGGTGAACCCTTATATTTTTATAAAAATATTATAGATAAAGGCCGGACCTTTTTGAAGCCCTCCGGATTTGTATTCGTGGAGCTACCTCACGAGCGAGCTCAACTCATTCTTGAACTATTCATAGAAAAGGGATGGTTCGCCAAAACAGTGCCTGATCTAACTGGACGCGATCGCGTGCTAGTTGCTAGATTAATTCCTTTGGAGGACATTTAATGGATAAGATTAAAATTCGTGGCGGTATTCCCCTTCGGGGAACAGTTCAAGTAAGTGGAGCTAAAAATGCTGCTCTACCTATTTTGATAGCTTCACTCCTCACGGAGGAACAATGCGTTTTTACACGTGTACCTCAACTCCAAGATATACAAACTATTCTTAAGTTGCTGAGTCATTTTGGCGCAACAGTGGATTCTCGTCTAAGCGAAAGCGAAGTTCGGCTGCAGGCTAAAAACATTGAAGTTCTTGAAGCTCCCTATGACCTAGTACGAACCATGAGAGCCTCCGTGGTGGTTCTAGGCCCGCTCTTAGCAAGATTTGGGCATGCGAAAGTAAGTATGCCTGGAGGATGCGCTATTGGAGCTCGGCCCATTAATTACCATTTGGCGGGCCTCGAGCGCTTAGGTGCAAACGTTGAGCTGGAGAATGGTTACGTTATTGTTTCGGCCAAGAAGCTTCGAGGTAATCGCGTCTCCTTTGAGTTTCCAAGTGTGGGCGCAACGCAAAATCTGATGATGGCGGCGGCCTTGGCAGAAGGTGAGACCCTCCTTGAAAACTGCGCCCGTGAGCCTGAGATTATTGATTTAGCTAACGCATTGATCGCGATGGGCGCTGAGATTGAAGGCGCTGGTACAGAAATCATCCAAATCCAGGGAAAAAAGAAGTTGAATGGCTGTAAGTACGAGATCATGGGCGATCGGATCGAGGCCGGAACTTTTCTTTGCGCAGCATTTGCTACTCTAGGTGATGTACAAATCCAGGGGATTAATCCGGAATTCTTGGAAGCTGCCATTATTAAATTTGAAGAAGCTGGAGCCATCTTAGTCAGAGAGCCAAACGGCGTATCGATTGTTAATAAGCAGCGTCCAAAATCTACGGACATTACGACACTGCCCTATCCTGGGTTTCCAACGGATATGCAGGCCCAATTCATGGCCGCAATGACCGTTGCAGAGGGTGCGTCTTTAATTTCAGAGACGATATTTGAAAATCGATTTATGCATGTCCCCGAGCTTATTCGACTCGGCGCTGATATATCAATTCGAGGTAATACAGCCGTAGTAAGGGGTCAAGAATCCTTGCAAGGTGCTCAGATGATGGCCACAGACTTAAGAGCAAGCGCTAGCCTAATTATTGGGGGACTTTGTGCCAATGGTGAATCAATTGTTAGCCGGATTTATCATTTGGATAGAGGGTACGAAAGAATGGAAGAGAAGCTTCGATCTTTGGGTGCGAATATTGAAAGGATCTCTAATTAGTGACTTGTATATTTTGTAAAATGATTCAAGGGGTTATTCCGGTAACAAAAGTTTACGAAGATGATCTGTGCATCTGTATCCGAGACATCAACCCTCAAGCTAAAACTCACCTCTTAGTAATTCCTAAGGAGCATGTAGAATCTCTGGATTCGGCTTTTCCTGAAAAGGGAGTGTCGCAGGCCTCCCTAATGGGATTGTTGTACGAACGTGTAGTTACCATAGCACGGGATCAAGGATTGCTTCCCGGAGGTTTTCGGACCGTAATAAATACTAATGAAAATGGGGGTCAGACTGTGTTTCATCTGCATCTCCATATTTTGGGCGGAGAGCGCCTACGTGGCTCTTTTGCATAAATCCGCCTCTGGCTATTCTGCTTTTTTGTCAAAAATAGTGCCTTTTCTAAGCTGAGACATGCCTTTAGATTTGAGAGAAGTTTCATAATTTTTCGCCCCTCCCGAGCGGCGCATTAAGGCGCGCTGTTCGTGAAACTGGGAGAAAACATCCATAATTGTAGAAATTAAACCGGCGTTTTTTTGGAGTTCCGCTACAGGGTCAGACACCTTGCTGACGCTGGGGTTCGGAACAAGTTTCAGATGTGAAGCATTTTTAGTGGCTTCGGGGCGAAGGGGTTTTTGGGCCTTAGATTCTCCCTGCTTGGGTTGCTTTTTAGGACGTTGAAATCCATCCTTGCCGCTCAAGTTGGGATCAAGACCATTTTCTACAGAACCACTTAAAGGAGCTAAAAACTTCGTCAGTGCCGCAGATACTCGTTCGAGCATGCGAACACTACCTTTCTACCGAGAGTGGAACTTATTGATTTTCATCAAAAAATTCCTGGAACTGCGCGAAATGCACCCCTGAAATTGCCCATTTGAGGAGTGCGTAGTGTAATTCCCTTCTAGAGAACATATCGGTACTATTTATAGGAACTTGAGTAAAAAATGCTGCGTAAGAGCGTTCCTATGTGATATTAATTAAATCAAGTATTTAGACTTCTTCGTTGACCGTCTGAATAGCTGATGTTAATAATTGGGATTAGTTCAAACACAAAAAAAGCGGACTGGAGCTTAAAAATTCCAACGAATTCAAAAACTAGAGGATGAAACGTGGTGATGGATATTTTTGATAAATGTCGGGATTTTCAAGATGCAAAAAAAGTTCAGGCTGCTGGACTCTATCCTTATTTTCGGCCCATTGAATCCACGGTTGGTTCCTCAGTTGTTACCCATGGCAAACGCCGTGTGATGATTGGTTCAAATAACTACCTTGGATTTACACATCATCCTCGTATTCAGGCAGCTGCAAAAGCTGCGATTGATCGATTTGGAACCGGTTGTACCGGTTCCCGGTTTTTAAATGGAAATTTGGTTTTACACGAGGAGCTAGAAACTCAGTTGGCTCAGTTCCTAGGGAAGGAAGCTTGCCTCGTTTTTAGTACGGGATTTCTATCCAATCAAGGAGCGCTTTCGACACTCGTGGGAAGAAACGACGTGATCTATAGCGACCGCGAAAACCACGCCTCAATTATTGAAGGTACCATGGTTTCTTTGGGTGACACGGTTAAGTTTCGCCATAATAATATGGCGGATCTTGAAAGAGTACTCATCAATACTAGAGAGAAATATGACGGCGCAGTGATTGTTGCCGACGGCGTATTCTCCATGTCGGGTGAAATTTTTCATCTTAACAAAGCCAGCGAGTTGGCTAAGAAATACAACTGTAAGCTCTACATTGACGATGCCCATGCATTGGGTGTCATGGGGCCTATGGGCCAAGGAACAGGTCATCACTTCAATATGGTGAATGACATAGACCTAGTAGTGGGAACATTTTCAAAATCTTTTGCTTCAATCGGCGGGTATGTAGCCGGCAGCGCGGAAGTTATTCATTATGTGAAGCATAAATGTAGGCCCTTTATCTTCAGTGCAGCTATGCCACCCCCAGCTGTAGCTACTGCGCTTGAGTGTTTGCGATTGGTTCAGGAAGAGCCAGACCATCTTAAAAATCTTTGGAAAAACGCAAATAGGATGAAAGATGAGCTTGTTCGTTTGGGATACAATACTTTGAATACCCAGACTCCTATCATCCCCCTGCTCATTGG
>JBDSKY010000083.1:0-10745 GCA_039916675.1 Bdellovibrionia bacterium | reverse complement strand
CCCGTGGGCATTGGGTCGTAATGCTAGCGAAGTCTGGTCTGAAGTGTGGGATATTCTTCGTCCAATATTTCAAGGCGTACTAGATACAGGCAAGGGCGTGTGGTTCGAGGATTCCTTGATGATTTTAGAGCGGTATGGCTATGTTGAAGAAACCTACTTTAGCTTCAATATGAGCCCTGCCAGAGGACCTGGCGGCCGCGTAGAAGGCCTATTTAATACGGTCATGGAAACTACCTACCGAGTACTGAATGAGCGACGAGCCAAACTTCTTCGCGAAGTCGCCGCTCGTACGGGATCTTCCAAGAGCCTCTTAGATGTGAGCTTTCTTACAACAGAAACACTAATGGCTTATCCTGCTGATATTCCTTTTGCACTTTTATATGTGCTAGAGACAGAAGAAGGCGACCTAAAATTAGCCGGTCAGGTTGGTCTGTCTGACAAACACCCTGCTTATTTGGCAAGCGTTAGTTCTTTGAGTAACTCTTTGTGGGAAATCCCGGAGGTAAGGAAGACGGGGAAGGCCATACGATCGGAACAATTTACCACCCAATTTGAGTCCATTGTTGGCAGCTGTTGGCCCGAACCTGTGCGAGAATCACTCACGTTGCCAATCACAGCGACCGGGCAGAGAGCCGGGGTAGCTGGCGTGCTTGTCGTTGGAATCAATCCGCGCCGCAAGTTGGATGAACCTTATCTTGATTTTCTTTCGTCTTTGGCCAGTCAAGTTTCGGTATCGATTGCGAATGCTCGAGTCTATGAGGAAGAAAATAGGCGGGCGGAGAACTTGGCTGAGCTCGACCGCGTTAAGACGGCTTTCTTCAACAACGTCAGTCACGAATTTAGAACGCCGCTTACTTTGATGCTTGGACCCATCGAGGATTTACTCTCAGGTGAGAAAGGCCTTCTACCCGCAGGTGTGAAGCGTGAAATCGAGCTTTTAAACCGGAACGCTCAGCGGCTACTTAAATTAGTAAATACGCTGCTGGATTTTTCAAAAGTGATAGATCAACGTGTAGAAGGGACTTTTGAGCCTACTGATTTAGCCGGATTTTCGGCCGAGCTTGCAAGTTCGTTTCAATCCACGATTACACGAATGGGATTGGACTTCGTGGTAGATTGTCCGACCCTTTCTGAGGCAGTTTACGTAGACCGAGGGATGTGGGAGAAGATCATACTAAATCTTCTTTCGAACGCCTTTAAATTTACTTTAAAAGGCAGAATTGGCATTTCATCTAGAATAATGGGTGACCGCTTTGAGCTTCAGGTGGATGATACTGGTGGTGGTATCCCTAAAAGTGCGCTATCCAAAATTTTTGATCGTTTCTACCGGGTCGAAAATGCCACCGGCAGGAACTTTGAAGGCACTGGAATTGGCCTAGCTTTAGTAAAGGAGCTAATGAGTCTCCATGGTGGGTCCATACAAGTAAAGAGTTTGGTAAATCAAGGAACAACGTTTACCGTAGCAATTCCGTTAGGGAAAGCTCATCTGCCGCAGAACCGCATTGTTGAGCCCAAAGAAGGCGGGGTTCGCCCCTTTCTGGCATCCTCAGCGCAACCAGAGTCTACTCAATTTACAGAGCCAGTAAATCTTAGCCTTGAAGATAGTATATTGGAGGAGAATCCTGACTCCACTAATCACCCTAATAGAGAACGTGTTCTCTTGGCGGATGACAATCCTGATATGCGTGAGTATTTGCAAGGGGTGTTGTCTCGATATTGGGAAGTAGAGGTTGTAGTCGATGGAGCAGCTGCGTTGGAACGGGTAAAGGAAAGTCCACCCGATCTCCTTATAACAGATGTTATGATGCCCAAGCTAAGCGGGTTTGAGTTGATTCATGAGATACGTGAGTTGCCTAAAATTAGAACGCTTCCTGTCATTGTTCTTTCCGCTCGAGCTGGAGAAGAATCCCGAATTGAAGGGATCAATAAAGGGGCAGATGACTATTTGGTGAAGCCGTTTTCAACAAAGGAAGTAGTTGCACGCGTGGCGGCCTTATTAAAAAAGCAGCGCGGATCGCTGGAAACGCTACGGAAAAAAAATACAGAGCTGGAACGATTAAATGAGGAACTCCAGACCTTTGCTTTCGTTGCTTCACATGACTTTAAGGAACCTTTGCGCATGATCTCCTATTACGTGCAACTCTTGGAGCTTAAGTATAAGGGCAAAATAAGTAGCGAAGCGGATCAATACATGGGATTTGCCGTTCGTGGTGCAAAGCATCTTTATGACTTAATCGAAGATCTACTGACAATTTCTAATATTGGCGGCAATAGGAAAATGGAAGTAGTAGATCTAAATGAGGCAATGAAAGATGTTATTCTTAATCTTGGGGAAAGCATACGTGAAAGTGCGGCTATAATTAGAATTGATTCTCTTCCTGAAGTATTCGTCGTGAGAACTCAAATTACCCAACTTTTTCAGAATATTATTGCTAACGGAATCAAATACAGAAGAAAAGATTTGCCTTGCCAAATTAGCGTCGAGGTCGAAAAAAATGGAGAAGAGTATCTTTTCAGTGTTCGGGACAACGGAATTGGAATTGATCCTCAATACTTTAAAAAAATCTTTGTCCTCTTTCAACGACTTCACACGAAAGAGCACTATTCTGGCACTGGTATTGGACTTGCGATATGTGAAAAAGTTGTTTTGAATCATGGTGGAAAAATTTGGGTAGCTTCCACTTTAGGTGAGGGATCAACATTTTTCTTTACCCTCAAGGGCGAGAAGGCATAAGATCAACGTTTTCCAATATTGCATATAAGGCCTGTAATCAGTAACATGATTTAGTATGATCAAATTTATAATTGATACCAAGCTAAGTCAGTCAACAATAAGCTATAGTAAATATTCAATTTTATCTTCCAATCTTCCCGCTCCTCCTCTGGACGTCTAATTGCTTTGCGGTATCCTCTACTTATAAAAATCAGGCTTGCCATAACAACTTAGGAAGAGCAATTTTTTCGCAATCTGAGACGTTTGAACTGAAATCTAAAAAGACACATTTGGATCAATTTAAAAACAAAATTACTTCCTGTTGCGACTCCATTCTATCGGCTGATTGGCCTACGGTTTTAAAAGATTATGGACAAGCAATTCATTATGTAAAAGGAATTGAAGATAAGGACCCTTACACTATTGGTGAAGATGATGTTTCACACTTAGGAAAAAACTTTACTAAAGGCAGAGATTACAATTTTGAAGTGCCTCTGTTTTTGGGTCGCGTAAAACAAATTGATAAAGATATTCACCTCAAAAACTCAGACAAAACAGTAAATGAACGTCTTGAACTCCTTTTCCCAAATGATGGATTTGTTTTTTTAGGAGCTGGCCGTCACTCCGATGTTTTTATAAAACGTTTTCCCACTCCCGATATCGAAGTACTCAAAAGAACCTATCCCAATTTAAGTGCGTTGAAAGCCGAATTTGAAGAGGAAGGCCTGCTTTTAGACGAGCGCTACATTAACTTAGAGCAATTCTTAAAAAATATTTGGATCAAAAAGCACGCAAGGAAAGTAATCAAATTTAGAAAAATGGACGCAGATGGATCATCTGTCGATTATGAACAAAAACACATCAGAAAAGATCTTGTTTTGGGTGGAATTTTAGAAGATTGTGCGAAGAAATTTAGGTATTTTGATCTTGATGGACACCCGTACTCAAGAGATTTAATCCGAATCGCCCCTTATGATGCGATTAAATCAAAACTCAATGAGATTGAAAATGGAATCCTTACGCAAGAATTCATTCAAGGTGACAGCGCATTTTTAATAGCGTCCCATGTAAAGAACGCCTTGAAGAATCAAGACACTAAATCGGAGAGCTATTTAAAAACAATAGGTTTTAAAGACACAGAGGATGCCCTCCATAAGCTAAAAGCGATTCAAGCTTTCTATTATGAAATCCATTTGCCGATTATCGCCTTTGAGGAGAAAAATGATCTCCCTATTGCCGCTAACTACGTAATTAGCCCAAAATATGTGAACGGACAAAATCCTCTCCTTCCTGTGGGAGGCGATTTTGGACATGGTCAAAATGTGACTTGGGAGCACTCAACAAAAACATGGGTTATTTTTGATTACTGAGAAAACTTGATTTACGCCTGTCGAAAGTCAATTATTTGTCGTCCACCATAGGAAATAAGTTTTTTATGAAAACTGCCGAAAAATAAGAATATGAATTTAATTTATTTAGGAATAGGTATTTCTTCAACGCCTGCTTTTGCTGGCTCCCCCAGTAAACCTCGAACGTCTATGCGCAGCGAGTCAAGATGAATCCAAATAATTCCAAACAAAATTTCAAAAAACGAGTCGATACTGTTTTCGCAGAGCGATTTAACGATTTAACTAAGAAAACAGATAGAATGTTCGGCTATCTTTTTATCTTCCAATGGCTTCTTGGAATTGCCTTTGCTCTCATAATTTCTCCCCACACCTGGTCGGGTGAATGGAGTCAGGTTCATATCCACGTTTATGCAGCAGTGTTTCTTGGCGGGCTTACCGCTGCCGTTCCAATTTTTTTTGCATTTAGATATCCCGGCGCGACTTTAAACAGAATGATGATTGCAGTATCTCAAATCCTATTTTCGATACTTTTCATCCATCTTACGGGCGGCCGGATCGAAAGCCATTTTCATGTTTTTGGCTCGCTCGCCTTCCTGGCAATCTATCGGGACTGGAGACCCATAATCATCGCCACCGTTGTTACTGCTGTCGATCATCTGGTTCGAGGAGCTTTTTTTCCACAATCAGTCTATGGAGTGCTTTCGGCAACCCCTTGGCGGGCCTTTGAACACGCTGCCTGGGTTTTATTCGAAGACTCTGTCCTTTTATATTCGATCAAACATGCCCTTGAAGAATTGCGCTCTGTCGCAGAAAGTCAGGTAAAGCTAGAAGATAAAAATGAACAGCTCCTGGCGAATATCCGTAGTCTTGAAGATGAAAAAATACGCACAAAAACCTTGACTGAAGTTCGTCGCGACCTAGAGGTTGCGAACCAGGAACTTGACGCTTTTGCTTCCGCAGCTTCCCACGATCTTCGAGCACCACTACGGAGTATTACTGGTTTTATTCAAATTCTCCGGGAAGACTTTAAAGAACAAATTGGCGGAGATGCACTTCAGTATTTTGACAAAATTGTAAATTCTGCAATGCAAATGTCCAAACTTATAGAGGCATTGCTGGAACTTTCTCGTTTCGGTCGAAATAACCTTAAAATCAGGGAGGTGGATCTCACAGATTTGACTTATCAGATTATGAGAGACCTTTGCTCCACTGATGCATCCCGAAAAGTCGAATGGATCATTCAAGCTGGCGTGAAAGGCCATGGCGATGCCACGATGTTACAAGTGATTATTCAGAATTTAATCCGGAATGCATGGAAGTATTCCAAGAACAGCGTTCCGAGTAAAATCGAGTTCGGTACTGACCTAGGCGAAGAGAGCCAGTGCGTTTATTTTGTCAAAGACAATGGCGCCGGTTTCGATATGGCCCATTCGGGCCTTTTGTTTCAACCCTTTCAACGCCTCCATGCCCGTTCGGAATTTGAGGGAACCGGCGTCGGGCTTGCAACTGTCCAAAGAATTGTCCATCGTCATGGGGGTAAGATTTGGGCCGATGCGAAAGTGGGCGAAGGCGCCAAGTTCTCTTTCACACTGGGCGTACCCCCTTTGATCAAATCTGATTCAAAATTGAAGAGCGTATCCAAAACGGGTGACTCACATTCGACAAGATACGGACTATCCGTTTTGTAAAATCCAGCCTTTTAGGTAACGATCTTGAGAATTCCCAAGCCGAGTAGGAAACGATTCTGGCAGATCAATTTGCTTTAGAATTTTAAATTCCACCTTCTGCCTTTTGGAAGCAGCCAGAAGATCAAATTCATATTTTTTCCAAGTTATATTCGCAGAGTTAATGGAAGTGATGAGTATTCCTCCGCGGGCCAGTAGCTCGATTGCTAGAAAGTGGAGCTTTTCTAAATCCTTTGCGGTTGAAAAATTTTGTTTTTTTCCATGGGAAAAGGAAGGGGGATCTAAAATAATGCAGTCAAATATCTGCTTTTCTCTCTTCAACCTTGGCAACCACTCAAAAACATCTCCTGAGATGGCTCGATGTTTTGAGTCGGCAAGTTTATTGAGTTTGAAATTTTCAATTGCCCAATCTACAGAGGGTTTCGACAAATCCAGTGTTGTAACTGATTCCGCTCCTCCTAATCCGGCCGCGACAGAGAGGCTCCCTGTATAAGCAAAGGTATTTAAGACTCGTTTTCCTTGAGAAGTTTGGCGGAGCCATTTACGCAATGGAAAATGATCGAGGAAGAGGCCAGGATGCCTGGAGTTTTGGAGTTGAATCCAAAACAGCATTTCACCCTCTTGGACTGTGAAGCGTCCTTCTGGTGGATTTCCGTACCAAACTGATGGTTCTGAGGGGAGGCCTTTCTCAGGACGAATCATGGCAACTACGGACGTGGCATTTTTGCTTTTGAGAAACTCTACTATCCTGCCTTGAATTGCTGTGAGCTTTGCCTTGGAAAATGACGCCCCCGACGGATTTGAACTTTCCCATTGAGTCACCCAATAGTGATCGCCAAATGTCTCTCCTGTTTTGTCACCCGCTTTACCGCTAAATTTATCTATAGCAAAGTATTGAGAATCATCCACACCTTCGCCCGGGCCATGAAATACTCTCAAGGCGTCTGAATGATTCAAGAGTCCAAGTTTTTGTCTCCATTGCCAGGCTGCTTCAAAATCAGACATTTTTGCTTTCCTTTCTTAACTGAACTAACCAAAAAGCGAAATCAGGCGGAAGTGCCGCCTTAAAAGTTTCTCCACCCGGTAATTCTAGCGACGAGGCATGAAGAGCAACTCGGGGAATAGATAAAGTTCCTGCAGAAAGAGAAATCTCCTTAGGGCCGCCATAGAGAGTATCCCCCAAGATAGGGAAACCATTTTTCGAAAGATGAATTCTAATCTGATGGCGCCTTCCTGTGCGGGGCAGGACTTGAGCAAGGAATCCTTGTGGATAGCTTTCCTTTACTTCTACTTGAGTGATTGAGCTTGCTCCAGCAATGGGAAGATTGATTTTAAGAACAGGAGTTGGAGGTTGCCCTTGGGCCAAGCAGTGGTAGATTTTTTTTACCTTTCGATTTTGAAACCAAAGATTCGCTTGCTGGTGGTCTTCAGCAGTGCGGGCAAAAAGTACGACTCCACTGGTTTCACGGTCTAAGCGGTGCACAACGAAGAGTGTGGGGAACTTTTGTTTGGCCCATTCTGAAAGTACTGGAGCAGGCGTGATACCCGGGCGGGAGGAATCTCGGCCTGGTATAGTTAACCAACCCGAGGGTTTAGAGAGTACTAACCACTGGGCAGTTTCCGAAATAATTTCCGGAGGGGTTGGTTCTAAAGGAGGTGTTTCAAAAGTTTTCATAGAATGTAAATTCATGTTTTTAAGGGAAGATTTAAGTCGTTAGGAAGTGGATCATCAAATTTTAATATTTCGCCCGATATAGGATGGGGGAATTCTAGATGGAATGAGTGCAAGGCTACTCGTGGAAAGGAAGGTGCATTTTTGAAAATCGGAGAGGTACCACCGTATTTCACATCTCCTAGAAGGGGAAGCCCTTCATGGGCAGCTTGGACACGGATTTGGTGGGAGCGCCCTGTTTCCAGTTTAAATTCTGCGAGAGTGAGAAGGGTGTTTTTCCATAAGGTTTTAGAAACTGGCGTTACACTGAGTACCGCCTCTTTACCCCCGGAAGTTACTACTTTCACTAAATTGTTTTTTTCGAGTTTTCTAAGCTGATGTGCCCAACGTGCAGGACCAGAAAGATTTCCAATGAGCCAGGCTAAGTAGGTTCGAACGATTTTTCCTTCCTGAAGGGAGGAGGTAAGTCGTTGTGCGGCTTTGGTACGTTTTGCGACCACCATGATTCCTGAAGTGTTTCGATCCAGTCGGTGAACCAATCCCACATAGGGTCTTCCTAGATAGAGCCTAAGCCAATCTACTAGGTTTTCGTCGCCCGTATGTTCGCCCTGGCTTAACAAACCTGCTGGTTTAGAGATCACGATCACGTTTGGATCTTCGAAGAGTATTTCCGGGATTATTTTGAGTTCCATGCTTTTTTTCATTTTAGGAGTGATCAATGAGTGGGAGTGACCGGTGTAGTGGTAACAGGGTTGTATAGGCAGTTCGCTCGGCTTTGATCATTGCTTCCTAAGGATTGTTTGATTTGTCCAAGGCCAGCTTGACTGAATCCAAAGGATGGAAACATGCTAGCAGCGGCATAATCAGGGTTCAGGGACGGATCGTTGCAATTGGGGGTACCAGATTTAGCTGAACCTTCGCAACTATGATTGAGCCCTGCAAGATGTCCGAACTCATGAAGTATGATCGAAGTTAAATCGGGGTATTTCCCAACCCCATCGACAAAGAAATTTTGATAATTAATTTCCAGGACTGCCATGTAGAAGTTTGGGAGGGGGGTTGCCGAATTTTTGC
Organism: Bdellovibrionia bacterium; assembly: GCA_039916675.1. Taxonomy (GTDB): domain Bacteria; phylum Bdellovibrionota; class UBA1018; order UBA1018; family UBA1018; genus JBDSKY01. Next base: position 2,252 of record JBDSKY010000083.1, on the reverse strand, counting down.
AAAATTGGGTAAGTGCCATTGCATTGGCTGCAAAAGGCCAGCTCCCCAGTTTATAGATAACTACGTTTCCGTTAAATGCGCCGGCCTGCATGATTCCATTATAGCAGAGGGTCCCAGCTAGATTGGCATCTGGGGAAGCGGAAAGTCGGGGCGAGGCAGCGCTACCTCCGTAATCGATGGCAGTATGGCCCTGACTCGCAGTATAGAATTTGTTCCATGTGTCGGCCGCATTCGTCATAGAAAGCATTTCGGAAGCAGTAAAATCGCCCTGGTGAAAGGCGATAGGAATAGGAATGTTTGCCCAATGCCCAGAGAGGGTGGTGGCCTGATCAGTCGGAACATAGCAAGTTTTGATTACTTTCTCGGCACCTGAGGGTGAATATAAGGCACATGAACAGACGATAATAGAAACCCCTATGGTTGCTAGTACTTCCAAATAGAGTTGCTGCGCTACTGGCATCAGAAATTTTCTGAACACCCGGCGAGTAAAAGTAACCATTTAAATCAGTATACTATGGAAATAAAAGGAAAAGCAAGGGGTGGCTCAAGGCAATTGGCCCAATCCCTGCTTTTAGAGCAGGAGTTTGTCTAAATGCCGAAGATTCTGATATTCTTTAAAAATTATGGGAAAAATAAATGCTAGGACTGCGGAACAATTGAACTTAAAAACAGTAATAATTACCGGGGGAGGTAGCGGAATTGGGCTAGCTCTGGCTAAAAGTCTTTTAGAATCAAAGATTTACAGAGTTGCTTTGGTCGGTAGTAAACGGGAAAAACTTGAGTTTGCTGCGGCTTCCCTAGGCGGGATTTCCGAAATTGTTAGCATTTTTCCATGTGATTTAAGAGATCCACAGCAAATTAAAAAAACCGTCGAGAAAATCTCAGGAGCTTATAAAGGGATATATGGACTCGTGAATAATGCAGGGGTTTATACTCTGGGTAATTTGGCGGACACGAATGAGGCCGTTTGGGACGAGGCCATGTCTATCAATTTGAAAGCTCCATTTTTATTTATCCAGGGCGTAATAGAGACGATGTCCAAGAGTTCTGGCGGCGGCCGAATTGTGAACGTAGCCTCCACTGCAGGAATTCTCCCAAATCAGTTTGCTTTGGCATACTCGGTTTCAAAAGCCGGGCTTATCCATTTGTCTAAAACTCTAGCTAAAGAACTCGGGAAAAACAATATTACGGTGAACTGCGTTTGCCCAGGCATTGTACGAACGCCTTTGCACAGTAGCTATCATGCAACAGGTTCTGAACTTGAAGAATTCTACGCGAAGAGAGGCTCTTCTTTGCCATTGGGGAGAGTAGGTGAGGCAGGCGATATTGCAGGAGCGGTTAAATTTTTCCTGAGTGATGATGCAGCGTGGGTTACTGGGGATGTGTTTGTGGTGGATGGTGGGCGTTTATTGCTTTGACCAAATTCGGAGGTCTGGTGCCTCTCACGTTTATACACATCCAGGGCGAAGCCCGTAAGCCGATTTTTGTTATCCAGTGGATAACAAAAATTTAGAAGCGGCGGCCTCAAGGTGACAGATGCGATCAGCAGAGGAGCCTGTCTATGAACGAGTTTTGCTTCCCTCATTTAGAAGTTTATTTCGATACGGATCGCACACTAGGATCTCGTCTACATAGCTTTTCAGTTCAGTATAAAGCCACTGAGAAGTTGTAGTCTCTTCAATGGTGAGAATTTTTTTCCCACTTAACTTTTCGAGATAAAGTTGCAATTCTTTGACATCGGCCGCAACATCAATCACCGACGCATTTTTAGCGCTCCTTGTCATTCCAGCAATCGCCATATTTTTTTGTGCCCAATCCACACTTATGTAATGATCAAACATACGGGTCTTCCTTTCGGCCTCCGTGCCTAATGGTTAAACTACAAATACATATCAATAGTTTACCAAAGCTGGAATTAAGTTTCCAGGGGAAGACCTACTCGTTCAATTTATCGTGTTTGAGCAGTCCATGGATGGACTGCGATGAAAAACGACTTGTGCCCGTTTTTACGTCATGTTACCAAAACAACCGTGCTCACTAGAGAACTCAAACTCAAAATGAATCGTAAGATGCGTAGAGCGCTCAACTCTCACTTGTGGCATTTAACTGGAGTTTATAATTGGGCTATTCAGCAAATCCAAGATGAACTCAAAGATTGTGCATCACGACCAGCTACTATTGGTTGTTTAACAAAAGCAGAAGCAGCTTATTTTGCAAACCTTTACTCTAAGAAAAATAAAGTAAGACTAAAA
>JBDSKY010000082.1:0-17544 GCA_039916675.1 Bdellovibrionia bacterium | reverse complement strand
ATAATTAGGATTTTCCGCCGGTCTTATCAGGGTCGGGAATCACGTTAGGAATTGGTAAACCGCTCACAATAACAGGTGATTTAGTAGGAGTTACCTTAACAATGGATCCAGTCGAGACTGTTTTCTTGCTTGCTCCTGGAGCAAGTACCATAATCAGTTTCTTTCCTTCGATTTTAGGAGGAGATTCCACTGATCCGATATCCTTAACCAGATCTGCTAATTGTTTCATGATCTTAAAACCATGATCCACATAAGTGATCTCTCGGCCTCGGAACATAATAGTGATTTTTGCCTTGTCACCATCAATCAAAAACTGTCTCACGCTTCTGAATTTATAATCCAAATCGTGTTCTTCAGTCTGAGGACGAAGCTGGATTTCTTTAACTTTAATTACTGTTTGCTTCTTCTTAGCGACTTGCTCTTTTTTCTTTTTTTCGTACTTAAACTTGCCGTAATCGCAAATTTTACAAACGGGAGGCTGAGCATTTGGAGAGACTTCCATCAGATCTAGGCCGCGCTCACGCGCCATCTGAAGGGCCTCAAAGGTCTGCACAACTCCTACTTGATTGCCTTTTTCATCAATCAAGCGAACTTGAGGGACTCTAATCCTTTCATTGAGCCTATGCTCATCCTTATTTTGGTTTGGGATAGGGCCGCGAGGAAACCGCGGACGTGGAAAAGACGGTGGGCCCGATGGGCTCGATGGACTCGAAGGACTTGAAGGTATAAATGCCATTCTTTATTTGGTTTCTTAGAAACCTCCTTTTATGTTGAATGAGATACCGGACTAAGGAGGCGCTGTCAAGGCGGTTATGAGGTTATAAGCGGAACAAGTAATTCCTGGCTACTAGTAACATTGCTGTTTTCCAGAAGCCAGGAAGACCTTGTTATACATTCGGCTGCCTCTTATGCAGAAGTAGTTTCAGCTGTAGAGGTGGATTTTTTCTTTTTTCGTGAAGCAGTAGCTTTCTTAGGCTTAGCAGATGCCTTGGCCTTTGATTTTCCGCCGCTGTTGCTCATTTTAACTACGTTGGCTAACAGCTTTTCAAATTCTCTTTTCTGAGTATTGACGAATTTTCGAAGCTTTTTTACTTCACCTGGAATTTGTTTGTGAAAGCGCTCAAGTTCTTTTCTTTCCTTTTCCAGGAAGGACTTAACCTTGCTTACGTCCGAAGTTAAAATTTTCTTAACTTCTTTACCTTGGCGTTCAGCATATTTGCGCGCTTCTTCTACCCAATCATGACTATTAATCATGCTCTGGAGCTGTCCTTGGGCTTCTTTTACTTTTGATACGACTTTGTTGATTTCTGTATTCATCGATTTCATACTTAATTTCCTTTGTGTTTAGACCTAAAACCAGATTCCCCGAGCATCTACTGACACATAGTGCTACCACGTTTTTATAGCGCTGGCAAAGTTAGGTTTGATTTTATTGCCAATTCTTGGCTATTGGAATCCTACGGCCCAAACCAAATGCTTTAGGACTCACTTTTAGAATAGGCGAAGATTGCCTCCGTTTGTATTCATTTATTTCCAATCGCCTTAGAATACTGGCTACCGATTGTAACTTATCTTGGTACCGTTTTTCAAGCGTAGCAATAGATTCCCTTTTTTCAATATAATCCTGGAGAAGCTCATCCAGAATTTCGTAGGGAGGCAGAGTATCTTGGTCAGTTTGGTTAGGTTTAAGCTCCGCTGACGGGGCTTTCGTAATAGACCGCTGGGGGATAACATTATTCCATTGCTGGTTAATACTCCGAGCCAGTTCATAGACACGAGTTTTAAAAAGATCACCTAAAGGGGCCAGCGCGCCGACCATATCGCCGTAGAGAGTGCAGTAGCCCATAGCTAGCTCGGATTTATTTCCGGTCGTTAAAACTAACGAAGCGTAGTGGTTTGATAAGGTCATTAGAATCACACCGCGCAGCCGGGCTTGAAGATTTTCCAATGCAATAGGCGCTAGCTGTCCGCGGCCTTCGGAAAGCTCCCTAGAACTCGTCGAAAACAAGAACTTTATCGGTCGTACTTCAAAGCGACACCCAAGATTTTTAGCTAGAAGTTCCGCGTCCTCTAGACTATGACTCGAAGAATATTGACTAGGCATTGCCACTCCTAGTACATTTGCAGGTCCCAAAGCTTGCACTGCCAGCGCAGCCACTACCGCAGAATCAATTCCGCCACTCAAGCCAATTATAGCGGTTTTAAAGCCTGTTCTTTTAAAGTATTCTTGAATTCCAACTACTAAACCACGGGTCAGGATTTCAATTTCTGCCGGATCATTATCTTCTTTATCCAAAAAAGTCGGAGACTCAAAACCATTCTCAATAATCCCAAAGGACTTCTTGAAGGATGGGAGTCTTCCCGTAAGTTTACCATGAGCGTCTAACGCGAAAGATCCACCATCAAAGAGAATTTCATCAGTTGCGCCAACCTGATTCACATAAATTAAAGGAATCTTTAAATCACGAGCGATTTGACTATGTAGATTTTCACGCTTAACACACTTATTCCATTCATAAGGACTAGCTGAAAGCGTAACAAGCAGCTCTGCCCCCAAACGTCGATACTCCTCAACGGGGCTCTTTAAATACAGACTCCGCCCTTGAACAAGATTTGACTCCCAGAGATCTTCACAAATGGCTACTGCGACTTTATGGCCATCACAATTCCAGAGCTGAACCTCATTTGCCGGCTCAAAATATCTGGCCTCATCAAAAACATCGTAAGTTGGGAGAAGCGACTTGGCCTGGCGAAATACTAATTTTCCGCCTTCCAGAATTGAAACTACATTTTGAGCCGCGCGACCATTGGGGTTTGGATTTCGTCCCACGTGCCCTACTGCAAGAGCACAGGTCTGGCCCTGAGTAAGGACCATCAATTTTTGAAGGGCGCTCTCATTTAGATCTAACATTTCCGGGCGTTCCATCAAATCCAGAGGAGGATACCCGCAAAGTGCCAATTCAGAAGTAAGAAGTAAACGAGCCTGCGCGGAGCAGGCCCGTTTATAGGCTTCTTCAATTTTTTTTAGATTGGTTTGAAATTCACCAACAACAGGATCTAGCTGAGCAATCGCGATACGCATTAATAACGCTTTTGAAGTTCCGCCTTATCAAAGAAATAGGCCAACTCACGCTCAGCGGACTGGGCACTATCTGATCCATGGACAGCATTAGCTTCGATGCTATCAGCGAAATCCTTGCGGATTGTTCCCGCTGCTGCTTTAGCAGGATCGGTTGCACCCATAAGTTCTCTATTCAAGGCTACTGCGTTTTCGCCCTCAAGACACATCAATAAAACTGGACCACTGGTCATGAAATGAATCAAGCTTTGAAAAAAAGGCCGGTCTTTATGTTCAATGTAAAAACCTTCGGCTTTTTCTCGAGAAAGACGAGTAAATCTAGCTGCCGCTATTCGGAGTCCCTTCGTCTCAAAACGAGAGATTACTTCTCCGATGACATTTTTTTGAACCGCATTTGGCTTAATTATAGAAAAAGTTCGTTCGATCGCCATTATAAAACATCCTCCATTACAATCACTTTTGTGAATTCATAGCGCAAATTTGCGCCGATTGCGAACCTTAAACACTAAGACTGAATCTTAGCAAGCGTCGATCCCAAGTCAGCTGGGCTACGCGCAATTTTGACTCCGGCGGCCTGAAGCGCTTGGAACTTTTCTTCAGCTGTTCCTTTTCCGCCTGAAATAATAGCGCCCGCATGTCCCATGCGTTTACCGGGGGGTGCTGTCGCGCCTCCAATGAAGCCTACAATTGGTTTTTTGAATTCACGTTTAATAAATTCTGCAGCCTCTTCTTCGGCTGTTCCACCAATTTCACCAATCATAATAACCCCATGAGTATCAGGGTCTTTATTGAAAGCCTCTAATACATCAATAAAGTTTGTGCCGTTGATAGGATCTCCCCCAATACCAACACAGGTGCTCTGACCAATACCGAGCTGGGTAAGTTGATAGACCGCTTCATAAGTCAACGTTCCTGAACGCGATACCACGCCCATATGACCCGTTTTATGAATATGCCCTGGCATAATCCCAATCTTGCACTGTCCCGGAGTTATAATTCCAGGACAATTTGGCCCAATCAGTCTTGACTGAGTACTTGCCAGATACCGCTTGGCAGCTACCATATCCCGAACTGGTATTCCTTCTGTAATGCAAATAATCAAGGGAATCTTCGCGTCAGCGGCTTCACAAATTGCATCCGCTGCACCTGCCGGAGGAACAAAAATCATAGTGGCGTTGGCCCCAGTTTTTGCGACAGCTTCGTCTACCGAGTTATAAACAGGGAACCCTTCATGTGTCTGCCCACCCCTACCAGGAGTTACTCCACCCACAACTTGAGTGCCGTATTCTCGACAGCCCTTAGCATGATAAGTCCCTTGAGACCCCGTTATGCCCTGAACCAGAAGCTTAGTTTTATTATTTACCCAAATTGCCATATAAACCCCTTACTAGAAACTAACCTATTTTGCCCTGTGAAGCGGCGACTACTTTTTTTGCAGCATCTGTCAAATCATCTGCTGGAATTAACTTTAAGCCGGACTTTGCTAAGATTTCTTTACCCTGCGCAAAGTTCGTACCCTGAAGTCGGACCACCAGAGGAACCTGTAGCGACAATTCTTTTGCCGCTGCGATTACACCCTCTGCGATCACATCACATTTCATAATTCCGCCGAAAATATTGACCAAAATCGCTTTCACTTTAGGGTCTTTCAAAATGATTTTGAAAGCATGCGAAACTTTTTCCTTCGTGGCCCCGCCGCCTACGTCCAAGAAATTAGCTGGTTCTCCACCGTGGAGTTTAATAATATCCATCGTGGCCATAGCTAGACCCGCACCGTTCACTAAGCAGCCGATGTTTCCATCTAAAGCGATATAGGCTAGCTCGTATTTCGAAGCCTCCACATCCTGAGCGTTCTCCTCGAGGAGGTCTCTCATGGCTACAATTTCGGGGTGGCGATAAAGTGCATTGTCATCAAAATTAAACTTAGCATCTAACGCTGCCAACTTTCCTTGTTTGGTAACGATCAGTGGATTGACCTCGACCAAGGAGCAATCAGTCTCGATAAAACATTTGTAAATGTTTCCGAAAAATCCAACTGCTTCCTTCGTCTGTTCAGGGGTAAGCCCAAGAGCATAAGCAAGTTTACGTCCATGAAAGGGTAGGTATCCAGTTGTAGGATCTATCGCTACTTTAACGATTTTTTCAGGATGAGCGGCAGCGACTTCCTCAATTTCCATCCCCCCCTCAGTAGAAGCCATCATCACAACCTGTGCGATTGCGCGATCAACAACGATGCCCAAGTAGAGTTCGCGCGCAATATCGGATCCTTCTTCGATCCAGACTTTATGCACTTTTTTGCCCTGGGCTCCGGTCTGAGGAGTTACCAAGGTTTTGCCAACAATTTCTTTGGCGGCGGCCTTCACAGAGTCCAGGTCTTTGCAGAGTTTAACACCACCGGCTTTACCTCGCCCGCCAGCATGAATCTGAGCCTTTACTACCCAGACTTTGTTTCCACGTTCTTTTGCCAGATCTTCAGCTGCTTTTTTAGCTCTGCCTTCGACATCCGCCCCTTCTTCAATCAAACGACCTTCAGGAACAGGAACACCGAATTTTTTCAAAAGCTGTTTCGCTTGGTACTCATGGATATTCATCGATTTAGACTCCCAACTTAGCCATAGCGTCAACGAGTTCCTTGACGGCCGCAGCAGATTTTTCAAACATCGCTTTTTCTTCAGGATTCAGCTCAAGAACAGGAATACTTTCCAGCCCCTTGGCGCCTAGCTTAGCAATCACACCGCAGAAAAGATCTTTCACCCCATACTCGCCATTGAGATATACAGCGCAAGGCAAGTAACGCTTCTTATCCTTGATAATGGCTTCGGCCATTTGAACTGCACTTGCAGAAGGGGCGTAATAAGCGGATCCAGTCTTCAACAAATTGACAATTTCAGCACCGCCTTTTCGAGTACGATCTACGAGAGCATCAATTTTTTCCTTCGTTAGGAGCTGCTGAAGAGGAATACCACCTACATTGACGTACCTAGGCATTGGAACCATGGTATCTCCATGTCCACCAAAAACGAATGCCTGAACATCCTCAACACTAACTCCAAGTTCCATCGCGATAAAACTTCTAAAGCGAGCCCCATCTAGCACCCCAGCCATTCCTAGAACTCTCTCTCTAGGAAAACCCGAGGCCTTCATTGCAACGTGACACATCGCATCAAGAGGATTGCTAACAATAATTAGAACCGACTTGGGAGAATGCTTAGCTGCTTGGGCGGCGCATTCCTTCACAATTTTCGCGTTAGTGGAAAGCAAGTCATCTCGACTCATTCCGGGCTTACGAGGAAGACCGGCAGTAATAATCACAACATCAGAATCTGCAGTGAGAGCATAATCGCTTCCGCCTTGAACGTTAGAGTCGAAGCCTTCTACCGGAGAAGCTTCCATTAAATCTAATGCTCTGCCTTTGGCGACATCACCATTTATGTCAATCAGCACTACATCGCCCAGCTCTTTTGAAGCTGCCCAATGAGCACAAGTTGAACCAACAAAACCAGCACCAATAACCGATATTTTTGAACGACGCATCGCGATTACCTCTCGCCGACATCTTAAAATGTCGAGAATGAATTATATTTACGGCCAACTATAAGACAGTTTGAATGAAAGATCAGGATAAAACCTACATGTTTTTAATAATTTCCTGTCCAAACTCAGAACACTTCACTTCCTTAACGTCTTTAGCTCCCTCTTGTTTCATCAGACGAGCAAAGTCGTAGGTCACAGTTTTAGCGGCAATGGCCTTATCGATTCCATGGAGGATCAAATCGGCTGCCTCAGTCCATCCCATGTATCTGAGCATCAACTCACCTGAGAGGATGACAGAGCCCGGATTCACTTTATCCAAATTGGCATATTTTGGAGCGGTGCCGTGAGTTGCCTCGAAAACTGCATTGCCAGTCAAATAATTAATGTTTCCACCCGGTGCGATCCCAATTCCACCCACTTGAGCTGCAAGAGCATCTGAAAGATAATCTCCATTCAAGTTCAAGGTCGCGATGACATCGAATTCCTCAGGACGAGTTAAAACTTGTTGCAAGGAAATATCGGCAATAGCGTCTTTAATTAGAATTTTTCCACTAGCAAGCGCCTGTTTCTGTTCAGCGTTTGCAGCTTCCTCACCTTTTTCCGCTTTAGTTTTTTCCCAATGCTCCCAGGTATAAACTTTGTCACCAAACTCGCGTTCACTCACCGCATAGGCCCAACCGCGAAATCCACCCTCAGTGTATTTCATGATATTGCCTTTGTGCACTATGGTCACGGATTTACGTTTTTCTCGAAGGGTATACTCAATCGCCGCACGAACTAAACGTTCAGTACCTTCGCGAGAGACGCATTTGATTCCAAGGCCAGTGGTTTCCGGGAAACGGATCTTGCTATATTCTTTCGGAAAATTATCTTTGAGGAAACCTAGAAGCTTTTTCGCTCCGTCGCCGCCTCTCTCAAATTCAATACCTGCGTAAATGTCTTCGGTGTTTTCTCGGAAAATCACCATATCCACTTTTTCAGGATGTTTTACTGGTGAAGGAACACCGCGAAAGTAACGAACAGGACGAAGGCAAACATAAAGGTCCAACATCTGCCTCAACGCGACGTTCAAAGACCTAATTCCGCCTCCTATAGGTGTCGTTAGAGGACCCTTAATGGAAATCAAATAATGCTTCATCGCGGTAAGAGTATCTTCCGGTAACCAGTCATTGAACTTTTTAAACGACTTTTCACCTGCGTAGACTTCAAACCATTCAATTTTCCGGGTACCCCGATAAGCCTTTTCAACCGCTGCATCAAATACAGCGCGAGAGGATTTCCAGATGTCTGGCCCCGTCCCATCCCCTTCAATAAAGGGAATAATCGGATTCTCAGGCACGTTGAGCTTACCGTCATGAATTGTAATTGCTTGGCCCTTGGCAGGAACTGTTAAACTTTTAAACTTAGGAACACTCGACATTGTAATTCTCCTCACATATTTTTGGCGCACTTTAGGCAATTGAGCAGGGCTTGGTCAACCCTTTCTGATACTTCTTATCGGACTAATTTGGTCAGAACTTAAATTTAAGGTCACTGTGCCGACTGCTTCAATGTCCGTTTTGTCATGTGTCACTAAGACCAGAGGCGCAGGCCAGAGTTGATGGAGAGAGAGAAGCTCTTTCCTTAAGACTTCTCGTAATTTAGGGTCTAAAGCGGAGAAGGGTTCGTCGAGGAGAAGTAGCTTAGGTTTCCAAATTAATGCTCGTACAAAAGCCACGCGCTGTTTCTCACCGCCGGATAGGGTAGCAACGCCAGAATATTTTTTTGATTTCAGGTCTACTTTTTCTAACCACTTGTCCGCCCTGAGGATTCTTTCTTCTCGGCTCACGCCTTGCATTTTCAACCCAAAGGTCACATTTTCCAGCACATTCATGGATGGAAATAAGGCTGGGTCTTGGAAAACAAAGGCCGTATTGCGCTCTTGGGGCGGCAAGTAAGTAATATCTGTCGTGCCGAGAATGATCTTGCCTCGATCGCCAGGAGACGTCAAAGGCTCCAGACCAGCCAGAATTCTTAGGAGGGTAGTTTTACCGCTTCCACTGGGGCCACTTAAGATAGCACGCTCTCCGGCCGCTACTGTAAAATGAGCGTCAAGGACGAAATCGCCTATTTTTTTGATTAGGTTCTCTACGTGGAGATCTGCAAATTCTGTGTCTTGAAGCTGAGTTGGGAGGTTATTCATTATTTTTTTTCTGTCTCTTTAGCTAAGTCAGGATAAATATTCAATCCATATCGAGAATCGCCTAATGATCGGCTATAACCGTTGTAGGCTTCGTTTGAGTAGTATCCATAGCAAAAAATTCCGTGTATCTACCGTCTCAAAATCGTGGAGATAAGAAATGCCGTTAAAAGAACTAACTTTACCAGTCCTAAAGCTCCCCCGCAAAGTAGAAAACGATCCACGTCATGAGGCATTGGAGAAGCTTCTTGCCCAGAATCTCCTTCCCCTCTGGGAAAAAAGCACTATTAAAGTGCCTCATATTGAGTTTCAGCCTCCTCTTGAGGATGTGTTGATCCGAGCTCTAAATTTAAAACAATTAGAGAGAGGTTTAGAACACATCGATCAAATCCTAGATGCCGAAAAGAAAGGGCTAGTTGCTCTCCAGCAGAAACAAAAAACCGCCCCTGCCAATCGGATCTCAAGACTTCTGATCATCGCCAATGATGGCACTGAGCGTTTTTACCGTGCCTGCGAGTCTACACTGCTGCGACACTCTGACCGGTTGCTTTGTTTGCATGTGCAGGCGCCTAGTGCGCGTATAGCGCGCAATATTCTTGGGGAAGATCAGCTTGTAAAAGCTTTGCTTGTTTCTGATCGCGAAGCGGTTGCTCAGGTTTTATTATCGCTAGTGAGTGACCCCAGCATGAACTTGCCAAAGATTGGACAAACCAAGATAAATAATTAAAGTAAAAAAACAGTTCCGAATCACCCTGACGCCGCCGTGCGAATTTCGGCGCAATCCGGATATTCAGTGAAGCTTACACATAAAGAAACCCTGTGCGGCAGATTCACCTACTAAAGAAGCTGTAAGGGAAGAGCAGCCAGCCGTGTTGGTTATAACCAGACCTGCGAGCAGGCTTCCTTGATCAGATTAAGCATCTCACTCACAGCATAACCATTTCCAGTAAGTTTATGGGTTAAGCGCTCATCAAACCGAGTGTGGTTAGTGATCTTAGACAGCCAAGGAAGCTCGGTACGATACCTATTAATGAAAAAAGTGATCAAGGTTGCACTAGCATGTCCATCAACGAAAATTTCACGATCAAAAAGTTCGTCCTTGTTCATGGAGGACATCCATTCTTTATTAGCTAGGATTAGTTCGGAGATACCTTCCTCAGCGTCTTCACAAGCGGCGCGCGTTAAATTGTTCCTAGTTTGTTCTTTAAATCGATCAAAAAATTCAAAAGGGACTTCTGCTTCCTGCTGCCTTTTTATAAGATAGAGGTCAATATCCGCACTGAATTTATGACATCTTCTTAGAGGTTCTTGGCCGGTGAGGTAGGCATCCCCGGCACGTAAAGAGATTTGAACATCAGGAAATTCTAAGGCTAGTTTATTGGCGGCAGTATGGATAGCATCAGAAAAAATTTGTTTTATTGCATAATCCCTATTTCCCATGCTGCGGCTTTTATAAAAATGGGTACTGGAGCCTTTGCTCCAACCATCACTATTGATTGAATTGATCACAGAGTCGAGCTCAAAACCCGTTTGAAATAATGGATTTTCTAGAAAGAAATTTTTGGCAAACCTCTTTTTGGTCACAAAATCCTCGGCGACAGAATTCAAATTCCTATCTGCCCTTGCAGCGCGTAAGTATGCTTTATGATCTAATTTTGGTAGAATAATATCTCCCCAAAGTTCATTAGGAAGAATGAGATTGCTGCTAGTTGGGCTAGCAAATCCATTGACCAAACCCATCAGAAAAAAAATTGCGACAGCCACAATACGTAAACCACTCATCAACAGATAATTCATAAAAACGTTACCCTTTTAAAGTCCAAATAAAATTTTAATGGGACTAAATTATAGGATGCATTGCTAACTGTCAAGCTATAGTTTACTATTCTACTTTAAAATAATAATGCAATTAAGCTAGTTTACGAACTCTGCAAAGCATTATTCAATCCAAGGTCATATAATCAATTTAAAGCCACCTTCGGTTTCAAATTGTAGGTCTCGCTCAAAACCAAATTAAAGGCTAATATATTAGCTATATGAGGCAAAAATAGTCGTTAAAAGCTATAATATTAGACTTTAAATTATCTACTCAAGATGAAATCAGCAGAGAGCTAGGACGTCGGGTTAAAAACCAACGGTTAATAAAAAATATAAAACAACAGGAACTTGCGGATCGTGCGGGTATTGCGGTTGGGACCGTAAAAAATCTTGATCTTAATATGGAAAAAACGATAAAATCGAATGGCGCTAGGTTGTCTTGAACGCGTGACTTAGCCTAAATTTACCAAAAGCAGGCCCAGCCAAGATCAACAAACAAAGTAAAAAAAGCAGTCCCGAAACGCCCTGAGCTTCATCAAAACGGTACTGCTGCATTAATCTCGAAATCAAGAGAGGCAACGGGATAAGTTTTTCACTGTAAAACAAACTGACGGCACCCAACTCTCCCAATGAAGCCGCCGCTGATAAAGCCAAAACCCTAAAAACCAGCCCTCGCCAGCGGGCCCATTCTACATCCCAGAAAGCCCGAAAGGGATTTGCCCCGAGCAACAAGGCTGCCTCTAACTCTCTAACTTGAACGCCCTTGAGCAGAGGCAGAAGCAGTCGCAAGGCAACCGGAAACGCAATGGTCACCTGAAGTGCGACTATCGCTAGTAGGCTTCCATCAAAGGGATCCACCCACCTGCCGTAAGCCATCCATACTCCCAACCCCAAAACTAAAATAGAAACCCCACTTGGAATTCCCATCAAAAATGTACCGATAGCCTGTGCTTTAGTCCATCTCTGCAAATATCGAAGGCTCAGTACCGCCATGCCCGCTGTAATTAATGTCAGTACGCTCGTCAGAAACGCGAGCAGCAGCGAAAACATCAAAGGCTCCGAAACCTGCCTTTGCCATAACGGATCCAGGAAGTTTGCAAAAGTTTCCCGATTCAAAATAATTCCATAAGGTATTATAAAAAAAGCTACAAGCCCAGATTCCAGCAATCCCCAAAACCGAAAGGACCGAATAAATCCGAATAGAGAAACACCTTGAAAACGAGCACCCTGAAACCCTACATCTCGCAAACGAGTACTCTGACAATCCGAACCACGAAAAGCCGACACCGGCAATCCTTTTAAAAAATGATGCTGTTTAGAATTAAAAAATAGAACCAAAGCCCAAGGAGTCAAAGTAATAAGCAACTCCCAAAACCCACAGATCACCGCGCCCGGAAGATCCATACTCCCAGTTCTCAATCTCTGATAAATCTCTACCTCAAGAGTTTGGACCGGAGGCCCGCCTCCTAAAATCAGCACCAATCCAAAACTCATCCCACAAAGTGCCATTACCTGTGCCCAAGAACTTGCGGCTGACCACCTAATATAAGGCCAAATAATCCACCGAAAGCGACTCCATCCGTTCGCACCCATCAACTGGGCGGCTTCAATTTGTGCCTTCGGCACTTCTAGTTTAGCTTGAGACACCATCAACGCGACAAAAGGAACATTGAAAAATACATGGGCCAGGATCACAGATTTGAGGCTGTACATCCAATCCAGGTGAATCCCAAATTTCGCTAAGACTCCTGACCTACCCAACCATAAGATCCAGGCTTGTGCCGCCACTACCGTCGGGATGCTGTAAGGAATCGCTAGGAGAGAGTGAGTCCAGCCAACAAGCCCCCCCTGCGTGAAGCCTCCAGCTCGATTAACAGGAGTACGAATCCATACTCCAATTGCCGTTCCGAGAACCGCCGAAATTGCCGTACTATAAAGTGCCTGTAAAAAAGTCGCTCTCGCCACATGAAGCACTGAGGGGTCCCAAATGGACAGTGTAGCACTCCCCGACTCCAGCTGGAGTAGAACCATGCTTAATGGAATTCCAACACACAAGATCCAAAATAGGAAAATCCAAGTCGTTGCAATCCATCCGAGCCAGCGGGGTATTTGCATAAGCTAAACCCGCTATCTATAACGCCTAGCACCGCGGAAACATTCATCACAAACTTTGTGCATATGATGAAGCGGCAGTTTTCGAGCACATTGAGGACACTTGCGATGAAGCCCTCTCTTCTTGAGAGAGTTTTCAATAAATGTATTAATTTTATCCCGTATCTCTTCGCATTTTTCCAAGCTTGGAAAATGGGAGACCCGCTTTCGCGATAGCCAGTGGTATAGCGTAAGGGTTTTAACCGAATTCTCGGCAAAATTTAAAATATTATCTTCACTCGTACTGCCATTGTTCGTATAAGCACTGTATTTCTCTTCATCGAGCTCTACTGGAACATTCTTAGAATAAGAGATCAGCCACTCAATATAAGACTCTATAACAAAATCAGTTGCTGACACCGGCGCACAGATGAACAAGTATTTATCTGGAAACGACATATTAGCAAGGGCAGTGGTCGCCTCAATTCTTTCAGCCAAGCCAACCATTTCAGATAAATCTGAACACACAATTATGGAGTTTGTCTTACTGAGCTGAGAGAATAGGGAAATAGCACTCTTAATACTGCCTCCACCGATCTGATCACGCAAAACTTCTAGCTGGGTCTCTGTCGGCCTTACACAACAGGACTCCAAAGTAGCCTCATGTACAGCATGAATACTCTGGTTGATCATACTCACATTGCCCTGAGTAGCTACCCCAACATATCCACATTCGAATTTTCCATACCGTCCGGCTCTACCTGCGATTTGCTTCACTTCTTGGGTGGTAAGAGGTCTTACTTCTTTGCCATCGTACTTCTCGGTTTCGGAAAATATTACAGTCTTAATCGGAAGATTCAAACCCATTCCAATGCAATCCGTGGCCACAAGGATATCGGTTTCGCCTGATCTGAACCGTTTGGCCTCTTCTCTTCGGACGCCCGGACTCAAATTTCCATAGAGAACAGAAACTTTCCGGCCTCCATCCTCCAGCTCTTTTTTATAAGCAAGAACGGCTCTGCGCGAAAAAGCAATAATTGCGGAACCAGGTTCAACCTTCGCAAGATTGCCAACGTGTTTTTTCAGAACTTCTAGTTTTCCAATTCTCTCCAAGTGAATGATTTCGAGTTCTTCACCCAGATATTCTTCAATCAGCCTTCGAAGCGTTGGAATGCAGTCATCGCTTCCAGTCATGATAATTGTTTTAGCAGGAATTCCAACCAGTGCTTGGGACCATGCCCACCCTCTATTTTGATCCAAGAGCAGCTGAACTTCGTCGATCAATGCACAATCGATCTGTCTATCCAAATTCGCCATTTCAATAGTAGACGCCATAAACTGGGCGCCTTCTTTCATGTCGATTTCCTCACCTGTAAGAAGCGAGCATTCCTTGCCTCTTTTTTCGATTTCTTCTTGCCCTTCCAAAGCAAGCAATCTCAATGGAGCAAGATAAATTCCTGAAGAAGCGGTAGCCAGCTCATTGAAACCTCTATAGCTTTTGCCGCTATTGGTGGGGCCTACAAAAAAGATATGTTTTCTCTTCATATCCCGAGCTAACGGGAAAAATTCTTTATACTCGTTTAAATCCCAGTCTTTTCTTAATTTGCCGACCAGCTCTTTCAAACGAGCTTTAGCTAATTTTTCTTGTCGACTGGCATCCGGCCTGCCTCCGCGCACTACTCCCCAGGTTTTTCTTTCTTCAATCACACGGCGAGGCTCTACTTCGTGGCGATCAAATCGTCCCTTTTTTATTTTTTCGACAAATTTTTCTTCAAATTTTCCAGCAGGCCTTTCGGACGCACCTTCGCTGACTCGTGCAGCATGCGAAATGTAGTCCGGATGCTCCATGACCTCTTTGACTCGGCTCTTGAAATAAAGGTGTATCGACTGGTTGGTAGAACCTTTTAGTTTCTCAATACGGTCGGGTTTGCCAAGGAACTCCTTGATCCGTTTGTCGGTGAAATGGAACTGGTCCTTCAGGTCTCGTTTTGTATAATAATCTTTAAAATACGGATTCATAAAATTTCCTCAGCTAAAATGATCGTCCCACAATCTCTTTCCATCGAGAAAGCAATTTCGTCATTTCCGCAGGATCTGTTTGGGTTTGTACCAATTTCAAAGGCAGGGGAAGATCGCGAAAACTATCCGGAACTTCAGTGCCTTTTAAAACGGGCATCATCCAAGCTTTTTTGGGTACCAATGTTTGAACTTCAGGAGAAATGAGAAACTCCAGAAATTTTCGAGCCAATATTTGAGATTCCTTGGAATGGGCTTCTCCCTTAATCAAAGCAGCGCCTTCGATCTGGAAGGGCTGCCCTTCTTTAAACAAGACTGCCTGATACCGTGGTAGAGGCTTACCGGTTTTTCCATCTGATTCTCTGGCTATTTCTCTCGCCATTTCAGTGTGATAAGCTTGGCTTGTAATATAACTCCATACAAGGGGCGCTTCTTTCTTTAAAAACAATCCATAGGCTGCATTCCAACCTGGAGTTAGGGTTAACCACTGTCCTCTAAACCTTTCCCAAAACGACCAAGCTTCCCCTTCCAAAATCTGCGTCGAATAGAGCAAAAATGCTAGCCCCGGGGTCGAGGATCGAGGATCTTCAAGAATAATATTTCGTTTCCACTTAGAATCTAACAATTCTTTGATTGATAGGATCCCATCCGGAGGAAGCTGAATTTTTAATTCCGCCATTTGTAGGCGGTCCATAATCAGGGCAAAAACTCCGTAATCATAGGGAAGAAAACCTTTTCCCAAGGTTACTGAGCTTTCAATCAATTTTCCATATCCCCGGGGAGTCCAACTACCCCAAGGCTGAACCCAAAGTTTTGCCTTCTCCCAGGCCTGTTGGTCGATCCCTACCACAACTTGTGCCGTAGGTTTTCCACGCTTAGCATCCAGTTCCAAACGAGTGAGAAGCTGGGTGCCATCTCCCGAAGCTAAAGGACGGACCCGGCATTGGAATTTTTTTTCAAAAAGGGGGATAATCTGTGCCCCTAAACCTCCAGCCGCTAGGAAACTATCGTAAGCATAGAGGACCAATTCCGGAGGCGTAGAAATCTCACGTGCTGACGATGATACAGGAGTCGAAATTTGAATGAAAAAAAAAGCTAAAACAAAATATGAAACCCTTTTAATCATTTTATTAAATATAATGCTCTGGAACAGAAAAACCTTAATCAATCAACTCCGGGCTTTTAGAAGGGCCCGTTTTAATCGATTTGCCCTCTATTTTACCGTCAGCTTTATGGCCCATTTCCTCAGAGGTGCGAGATTCAACCTTTGGCTTCAAGAGTCGAACCTTATTAGCGCGGTCTTCCGCGTCCGTTTCAAATCGCCAAAGAATCTCACAGTTTTGTAAATGAGTCGTAGTTTCTTCCTGATTTGAGGTAATGTGCACAATGCCATTTTCGTAAAGAATTACGTCGGCATGGTCCACATAAGTGCCCTCTTCTCCTGGATAAAAGAAAATCACTCTCATAGCGGGGCCCTTGCGTATTACCCGCAATTGGTTTCTTGCCAAGTTCGCTGAATCCGAACCCTCAAAAATGGAAAAAAACTGTCGCACACTTCGTCCGACTTTTTCGAACATTATTAAGATACTCCTTGTTCCATACATAGACTAAAGTCCATAGCTCAAGCAAGTCAGTTGCGATAAATAACCAAACCGGCTAGAAATACTGTATGGCTCTAAATACTATTTTAACCCAGTCCCCCGCTCAGGCCGCTGCTCCCATCCCGGTTGACATGGATCTTTTTGATGAAATTAATCAACTTAAAAAAGCAAAAAACGCTGTCATCTTAGCTCATTACTATCAGGATCCTGATATACAAGATATCGCTGATTTCGTGGGTGATAGCTTGGAACTTGCCCGTTTTGCCCAAAAAACTTCGGCCGACCTCATTCTCTTTGCAGGCGTTCACTTTATGGCAGAGGGAGCAAAGATTTTAAATCCAAGTCGAAAAGTCATTTTACCTGACCTACGTGCCGGGTGCTCACTTTCAGATAGTTGCCCCCCACAGGCCTTTAGTCAGTTTAGAGCCAAATACCCCAATCACTATGTTGTCTCCTATATTAACTGTTCCGCAGCAATTAAAGCTCAAAGTGACGTTATTTGCACCAGTTCCAATGCCTTAAAAATTGTGAACTCCATCCCCAAAGACCGGGGAATAATTTTTGCTCCGGACCGCAATCTGGGGGCCTATGTCGCCCGACAAACTGGACGCGATTTAGTTCTGTGGCAGGGTGCTTGTATTGTTCATGAAACTTTTTCAGAACGGAAAATTGCTCAACTCAAAGTTCACAATCCGGAAGCTGAGCTTATTGCTCACCCTGAATGTGAACCTTCACTCCTTTCTAAAGCAGACTTCATTGGGAGTACCTCCGCACTTCTCAAGTATGTAGTTGATAGCCCAAAATCCATTTTTATCGTAGCAACCGAAGAGGGAATTCTTCATCAAATGAAGAAGAAAGCCCCAAATAAAATCCTTATTCCGGCCCCACCCAACCATGCGTGCAACTGCAATGAATGTCCTTTTATGAAACTAAACACTTTAGAAAAAGTTTACCTGGCGCTCAGGGATGAAAAGCCCGAAATGATCATTCCAGAAGACATACGAAAGAAAGCCCTTATTCCACTTGAAAGGATGCTAGAATGGTCGAAATAAACCCCAATGAAGCTATTCAAATTGTTATTTTAGCCGGTGGGCTTGGAACTCGACTTCGTCCCATCACCAATCAAATTCCAAAAGCCATGATCCCCATTTTGGGTAGACCTTTTATTGACTTTCAACTTAAGCTCCTAGCAAGCTGTGGTATTCAAGAAGTAATTCTTTCAACGG
>JBDSKY010000081.1:0-14437 GCA_039916675.1 Bdellovibrionia bacterium | reverse complement strand
GGCAAGGAGTTCTTTTTTGGTCACACGCGGCTGATCTGCCAGCTGAATCAGGATTCCATCCGTGCTGGGGGCGGCTTCAAGTACATGGCTCACGCCTTTTCGGATTGAAGTACCTACTCCGAGTTTCCAATCTTCATTGTAAACGCGATCCACGCCTAAACGGATAATCTCAGGTTCGATCTTTTCAACGTGGGCGCCGTAAACCACAACGATTCGTTCGATTCCAGCGCCAAAAGCTGCATCTACTGCATGCTCTAATAAGCTCTTTCCTCGCCAGGGTAGTAATTGTTTGATTTCTCCCATGCGAGTCGACTCGCCTGCTGCAAGGATGATGCTGCAAGGCCCCTTCAATTTGAGCATCCTCTATCGTGAATCGGGCCATCGCGATCTCTAAGAAAGCCTGCGGTTCTTTTCTTTGCAACCGCCATAGCCTCAGTAATAATCGAAAGGGCAATTTCTTGCGGAGATTCAGCGCCGGTGTCAATTCCGACTGGTGAATATATTCTAGAGAGCTTGGATTCATCCAATTCAATGCCCTCTTTCTTTAAGTCATCCAGGAGCGATAGGCTTTTCTTTTTCGGTCCCAAAATTCCGATGTAATCCACGGGTGAGTTTAGAAGTTTTTCAAGAATAACTCGGTCATGATAATAATTATGAGTGGCCAATACGCAAAAAGTGTCAGAAGTAAGGACGAGTTTATTAGAAATTTCCGATGGCTCACAACGAATCAGTTTATCCACTTTGGAGAAAAAACGTTGAGGCATGGAATAAGAGGATCGGCAGTCCACAACAGTGACATGCCACCCGATGGCTTGAGCAGTTTCGGCTAGCGGAATGGAATCGTGTCCTGCTCCAAAAATAATCCATCGTTTTGGAGGACGTATTCGCTCGAGGAGGACGTCGATATTACCGACCGGAGTTTCGTAGCTTTTTACTTGGGTGGTTTGTAGTTCCTTTAAATCTCGTTTAATTCGAGATTCTAACTCCGAATCGTCTGCGAGGGCATATTTGGATATGCCATTCAAGTCCTCCGAATCTAAAATAAAAACCTTTCCAAGGATGTCTGCTAATTCAGAACTTTTTAATCCAAAGTTCTCAGGCGTAGAAATAATTGTAGCGATGCATCCCTCGCGTCCCTGCTCAACACTCTCTCGAAGAATTTCAAGAACAGGATGCGTTGCTCCAGGTCCAATGGATTCAAGTCCGATGTCGACTATTCCTTGACAACCGAGTGAGACCGAACGCAAGGATTCGAATTCTTCTCCATCGTCGGTAGTGTCATATCGAATAATTTCAAAACGAGATTGGGTATGATTTACAAGACGGGCCTGTTGAATTAAATCCCGCTCAAGGCAACCCCCGCTTACTGATCCAGCGATTTCACCTTTTGTAGTAATAAGCATTCGTGCGCCGGGTTGGCGATAGGATGAGCCTTGCACTCGGAGTACGGTGGCTAGAACTTGGGATTGCGAATCTGAACACTGTTTTTTGTATGTCTGTAAAATGGAGATGGTTTCATTCATTTTAGTCTCCGCCGGGTTAGGCAAAGCAACTTTGGCTCTTTGCCTGTCTGAGACGCACCAGATACCTCACTTGGAGACCGATACCTTGTTTTGGAAAAAATCAGAAGCAGAAAACAAAACTGATATCGTTGTTATGTTTTTTTAAAAACAAAGGAAAAAAGCTGTCCTCTTGGGATTACTGAGAATATGCTGCCTCAGCCAGAAACTATAACGGGAGACGGAAAAGAAAAATGAAAAAGTTAATTCAGTTGTTAGGTTTGTTTGGTTTAATGACTACTTTATTAGCCATGAAGGTTGGAGATCCTGTTCCGGATTTTTCGCTTCCTAACCAGGACGGAAAAGTGGTGAAACTTTCCAGTTTCCAAGGAAAACCTGTACTACTCTTTTTTTACCCCAAGGACCAAACTCCGGGATGCACAAAAGAGGCCTGCAGCTTCAGGGACGAATATTCAAAGTTTAAGAAACTTGGAGCCGTAGTTTTGGGAATTTCAAAACAAGATTCCAAAGAACACCAAAAGTTTATTGAAAAACATAAACTTCCTTTTGACCTCCTTGTCGACAATGATGGGGCCGTTGCGAAATCTTTTGGTGTAGGCACCATTCCTATTATTGGACTACTTAAAAGAAAGAGTGTCCTCATAGGACCTGATGGTAAGTTAGTGCGATTTTACGATGACGTAGATCCTAATACGCATACTTCAGAGGTGCTCAAAGATCTTGAAAATTTGAAAGGTCAAACCTGATTTCGTTTATTGAGCCTATTAAATTATTTAACGGAAAATTTTAATAATTTTTTTCTACACTCAACTAGATTTACCGAAGTATTTAGCATAGGTTGCCAAAGATCCCCTATTTTACCCACTCTTTTCAAAATATTTCGAATCGTGAAATCCGTAGGTTCTAAACGGCGAGTCACTTCTTTCCATAGTAGGGGAGTCGATACAGTCGCCAAAGAGGTAGGACGTGCACAGTAAGGGGCGGCTAGAGTTTGGCCTCTCGCATTTTGCATATAGTCCAGATAGACTTTATTTCTTCGTTTCGAAGGACTTCTTTCAAGGCTGGTGGTTTTTGGAAACGATTGATAAACAATCTGGCAGACGTTTTCGGCAAACTCCCGGACGGTTTTGTAATCGTACTTTCCACTGCAGGGGACACAAATATGTAGGCCCGTGGCGCCAGAGGTTTTGCAAAAGTTATCTGCCCCGATTTCTTCTAAAACCCTATGTACTTCAAGTGCTATTTCTACAACTTCACTAAACTTATTACCGTCGGGATCTAAATCAATTACCAGATAGTCAGGGGAATCTAGACTTCCGACCCGAGATAACCAAGGATTCAACTCGATGCATCCAAGATTGATTAAATAGAGCAGTGTCCATTCGTTTTGACAGAGGATATAGTTGATCGATTTTTCGGATGATGGAGAATAGATAGCGTGAGTCTCTACCCATTTCGGAAGGTACCCAATAGCATCCTTTTGAAAAAATCCAGGTCGGCCAATCCCATGAGGATGCCTGTTTAATGATTGTGGATGGTCTTTTAGATGGGGCAGGATAAAGGGAGCGATTGTTCGATAGTAGTTTATAAGGTCGCCCTTGGTTATCTTTTCCTCTGGCCAAAGAATTTTGTCGACATGAGTGAAAATGGGCCCGTGACCTACCTTCGTACTGCCAGTTGTGGAGGCATCCTTCTCATGCTCAATGATTTTTATCCAATAAGGACTAGTTCCAGAGGTATAGGTGCTGTTCCCATCTTTTGCCAAGATACCCGGCCAGTCTTCCTGTATGGCTTTCTTCAAAGCAGTTATTCCAGCCTCATTCTGATAAGGGCAGAGTTTAATAATAGAATCATTTTGTTGGAAGATCTCAAGGGAGCCGAGCTTTTCTCGTCTTTTATTTAAGGGTAGTGAACGTAGACTCAGCCCATCCATGTGCAAAATATCGTACACATAATAAGCTGGGCCGTGTGGTATCGTGACTATTTCGCCATCGAGTACATATTGACCTTTGATCTTTCCTAAAGCCTCAACGATTTCTGGATATTTTTTTTCAAAGGGAAGCAGCTGGCGTGAGTAGAGGTGCGTGCTTCCATTTTCTAGTTCTGCGATTGCTCGAACGCCCGCTAAGTAGGGCTCGAAAATCCAGCCTTTTTGATCAAATGCCTCTTTTCCAACAGTGGCTAGCATGGGACGATTCCGGCGGGGAAAGTTCTCCGATTTCGGTCCCGAGCTGGAGGATAAAGTGGGGCTCTTCGGAAGCTCTAAAGTCCGGACGGTGGCTTTTTTCATTTTCTCTTTTTTAAGGCCTTGTCCCGAGATCCATATTTCATTTTTGAAAGGAGCCTGTTTTGCGATTTCTTCTAGACTACGCCCTGAATGAACTGATCGATCACTTTTGGTGATATCGGTGCGAACTGCGGAAGAATCACGCTTTTTGACTAACAGCCATGCTTTCGTTTCTCTTCCCTTGAGTTTAATAAAGGCAAATTCTCCTGATAGTTTTTTTCCAGTTACCACAAAGGTAATGTGGCCCGAGGAAAGCCCCTTTGCCAATGCTACCTCGCTTTCAGTTCGACTCTGTGAACTTCTCTCATGAAACGTGCCCTCATCCCAGATCATCACCGTTCCTGCCCCGTAGTTTCCTTTTGGAATAATCCCCTCAAAGTTACCATAGGGTAAGGGATGTTCTTCTACATAAACAGCCAGCCGTTGATCCATTGGGTTGAGTGATGGGCCTTTAGGTACCGCCCAGCTCTTGTAGCTTCCTCCAAATTCGAGGCGAAAGTCATAATGAAGTCGGCTGGCTTGATGGAGGTGTACGACAAAACGAAGTTCCCCCGGAGTCTTCATTTTTTTGCCTTCGGGTTCAGGGGTCTGATCGAAATTTCTTTTTCTATTGTATTCTTTTAGTGTCATTTTTCTCTCATTCTTCCGGTAATTTTTTCAGCCCTGGTACTTAAGCCCTTCCTGCTTCCTGCCGAAAGGTAAATAGGAGTGTCAAAAGGGGGAAATATGGCCAAATTAGCTTCGGCAAAAAAAGTAGATCCATTTAAAACAAAAAAAACTCGGACCGTCCTTTCTGAGTCGAATGATACTATTACCCCGCCTAAAGAGGTCGCCAAGGCTATCGACTCGTTCCGTGAATGCCAAGATCAGGCCAAACACTTTGAAGGCGAAGCCACGATACACAAAGATCTTATAATGAATTACTCAAACAAAGAATATTCCAAGAGACTTTATAATGGTATGTCCAAGTCCTTCAAGATTCTCGGTGACGAAACAATGGTTACCTACGTGGTAATGGACTCAAGCGCAGGATTGACTGGGGAGGATGCCGAGGATTTCAAAAAAAGATGGGGTAAAAGTGCCGCAGAAAAGCTTATAACTCGGGATTTCGGAAGTATTAAGTTTGATCCAAAGGTCCTGGAAGCGAATTACGATGCTGTCGTAGGCGCCCTTCAGACACTTCCCGAACAAGTTTTGGAAAATCTGTTTAAACCCATGTTGATGAAGGCGTCGCCTGGAGCCGTTGAAATCGCTAAAGAATTTGTAAAGACCCCCGAAGATATGAAAGATTTGATTAAGCAGTTGAAAATTAAGAATTATATTCGTTGATGAAAAATCTATTCGTTAGCTAAAATTGATTGACTCGGAGAGTTGTAATGCCTATCTTCGCTAACGCATGGTGCCACAAGATACGGTTCAGCATCTTTCAACGACAGCTAAGCTTTTACCGAAGCTTCCAGGAGCTTTTGAGAAAACGATATTTTCAGGGAGATCTCGTACCTTGCCAGAATCTATATTTATTCATGCAATGCATCCTAAGACTGAAATTAAACCCCATGCCACTACTATACAAAAGATTTTGGATGCAGGTTGGGTAGGCCAGCTTAAAATTCATGGGCACCGCGCCCAAATCCACATCCCAGCAGATCCGCTCTTAGAACCCTATGCCTTTAATCGTCAGGGCAGAATCCATAAAAAGCTCCTTCCCAAGCCAGTGATTTCCGAATTAAGGCGTTTGTTTACACCTAAGCGTCAATGGAATGTCATTGATGCCGAATGGTTAAAGCCGAATGATAAACTTTATGTCTTTGATCTGCTGAAGTTAGATGGTGAAACCTTGGTTCGCTTGAATTACGCTGAGAGATGGAGCCTTCTCCCCAGATCTTTTATTTCTCCATCCATCTCAGTGTTACCCATTTTGACTAGCTTAAAACAATGCCTTGAAGCATTGGAAAATCCTGAACCCAATATTGAAGGTTTAGTATTTAAGTCCCAATCTAGCCCTGGTTTCGAAGATACCTCGATTGTACGGTGTAGAAGGCTAGTTTCTCGACCTTGAGAATTTATTTGGATACTCCGAATAGTAGTCATGAAACAAATCAGAGTGGGATTTTCGGGTTGGACCTATGCTCCATGGCGCGGAGACTTTTACCCGAAGGGTTTAACTCAAAAAAGAGAGCTCGAATTTGCAAGTCGGCAAGTCAATTCAATCGAGATCAATGGAACTTTTTATAGTCTCGGGCGGCCTGAAACATTTCAGAATTGGTACAGCCAAGTTCCTGATGACTTCATATTTGCAGTAAAAGGCGGACAGTATATCACCCACGTTCTTAGGCTGAAGGAAGCTGACCAAGCATTAGCCAATTTTTTCGCCTCTGGATTGTTGTGCCTGAAAGAAAAATTGGGCCCTATTCTTTGGCAGTTTCCGCCCAATGTTATGCTTAAGGATGATCGTTTCGAAAAATTTATTAAACTCCTGCCGCAGGATTCTCAGATGGCTGCGGAACTGGCCTCAAAACATGGGGCAAAAGTGGAGGGGCGTGCTTGGACGGACGCGGGAGGGATGTACAAGGTAAGGCACGCTTTTGAATTTCGTCACCCCAGCTTTAGAAATCCTGACTTCATTGTTATGATGAGGGAGCACAATATTGCAATCGTCTTTGTAGACGCAGGAAAAAAGTCTCCCGTAATTGAAGATGTCACTTCAGACTTTATTTACGTGCGGTTGCACGGGGAAGATCCGCGCTATGCCAAAGGCTATCCGAAATCTACTATTGACCGCTGGGCAAAACGCATTCAAAGCTGGAGTGTTGGAAAGCAACCTGAGGATGCACAATGCTTTCTAAACAAAAAGCCCAAGTTGATGAAGAGAGATGCTTTTGTCTATTTTGGTACCGAAGCTAAAGAGCGGTCTCCTTTTGATGCGATGAATCTGATTAAGAGTCTGAAACTATCGATAACTTCCCAGCCTTTTCAATCCAAGCTACAGCTTAAGAAGTCGGCTTAATATAAAAGCGAAAGACCACTCTTTCTGGCTAGAGCTTTGCTTTCATCTCCAATAAGACGGATGTGATTAGCCCACGAAAGCAAGGGGCTAAGCTCCATAGTATATAGTCGAAAGTTCCTATGAGGCTGCTTTGCCTTATTGAGGGAAGCCATGGTCAACAAAGAAGGTTCATTTCGAGAGGATTTACAAAAGGAAGGGTACTCTAAAGAAGAAGAGTATTTTTATCGGATTAATCAGGAACTGATAAAAAATAGGCGTAAGCAATTAGATGAAAAGCGGGTGGAGCGGAGAGATTCCGATTCGGCAGCTGCCTATTGGATGAAGTGCCCGAAATGTGGAAATCAAATGAAGGAAATCAACTTTTCCGGAATTCATTCGGAAGAGTGTACGGTCTGCCATGGGATCTTTTTTGATCAGGGAGAATTTGAAACGCTGCTCGAAGCTAAGCGGCCCAAGCACTTTCTAAAAGGTCTATTGAATCGAGTCCGTGCCAAGATTTCTGAATTTGATACTCATTGGAGGCCCTGAGATGCAAATGAGTACCGCCACACGAAGAACTCGAATCAATACTCCATGACCGCAGCTCGAAATTTCTCCGTACTTCGGTTGAATATTAATCATGAAGTCTCTCTCCGAATTAAATATTCTCAGGAGCGAATCTTAAAAATTTGGGAGGAGGATGTGCGCTCTCAGCTGCCCATAGGCAGGCAGGAAGATCCTCTCGTTTTACTTGATTCGATCCCGGAATTTTTCGTGGAGCTGGAGCAGACATTTTTTACGCCTGAAACAGAGAAACAAACTAAAGTCCTTCGGCTCGTTGCAAGAGGACACGCTGAAGAGAAGCTCAAGGTTTACAATTTTAGGCTTGACCAAGTGCTTTTGGAATTTCATCTCCTTCGCAAAACAATTTTTGAGGTGCTCGACGAAGTAGGCCTTTTGACCCCTTTAGTTCGTGAAACTATATTGGATTTTGTTCATAACAAGATGACATCCGCTGGGCTTGTAATTCTCGAAGCACATACTTCGCAAGCGCAAAGTGAGCTTAGGCAGGTTGGACAAGCTTTGAGAGAGTTGAAAGAGGAGCATTCTCAATTCCTTTCTCTATCAAAGATGGACCTGAATCTTCTCCGAGAGGAACGCGAGATTAGAGATCGGTTTGTCGCGACTCTTACTCACGATCTTCGTACTCCGCTCACCACAATGAGAATGAGTGCAGAACTTATTCAAAGGAGACCGCGATCGCTTGCATACTCGAATCAAAACCTTATAAAAAATATAATAGACGCAGTTGACCGCACAGATCAAATGATCAGGGATCTACTAGATGCAAATTCTATCCGGGCAGGTCAAAAGCTACCAATCAAGCTCGTTGCCTGTGATTTACGGCAAGTTATTATCAATACGATTGAAGTCTTGTCGGTGGTGCATGGCCAAAGGTTTATCGTCCACGCAGACACGGCAGTACACGGGCACTGGTCCTGCGAAGGTTTGAGGAGAGCAATTGAAAACTTAATTGGAAATGCCATTAAATATGGAGATCCAAATGCTCCCGTTACAATCGGGCTTTTTGAAAGGCATGAGAGAGTTCGGATCACAGTTCATAACTGGGGACATCCGTTGACTCCTGAGGAGCAAGCTATAATTTTCCAACCATTTCGTAGAACACTTTCCGCTCAAGTCGGAAATCAAAAAGGTTGGGGTTTAGGACTCATACTAGTGAGAGGGATTGCAGAGTCACATGGAGGGATTGCAAGCGTTGAAAGTAGTCCTATTCAGGGAACGACCTTTACCATAGAAATACCAAAGGATGCTCGTTCGTTCCAGCCGGACCAGGAAGGTTTAGCCACATGAGTTCTCCTCTGGTGGAAAGGCGAGAGTACTATGCAGGTTATATGGATGCCTGGTTCAATAAAAATGTAGAAGGCCTTTCGACTGAGGAAACAGTAAATCTCCTTGGGCAGACACTTGCTGTACTTTGGGAGAGTGCTAGAAAAACATTAAGTGAAGTCACATTGATGGCCGTGATGGATCGGGTGATTCTAATTAACTCGGAGAGTTTTAGTTTTCTTTCTCTAGTTAAAGTGGAATTGGGGGGGGTTCGGGTGAAAGAATTAGAAAGGACGGCGAGCTTATTACGTAAGAATGCGGTCGTTGGGGCGGCGAAAGATGTGCTCACTGATTTTTTGACAATTATCGGAAATATAACTGGGGAGGTCATTAGCCGAACGCTCATTACGAAACTTTCGAGAGTTATTTCTAAAGATTCCTTATCTGGCTTTAAAAAGACGCGGAAGGAGGGCAAGGCTATATGAATACGGCGTATGCAATTGGGCGAATCGAAACGGGAGTTCGCAATTTAGACGCACTTCTTCATGGAGGCCTTCCTAAAGATTCTGTTACTGTTTTTGGCGGCCCACCCGGAGCAGGCAAAACAGTTTTGACGCAGCAGTTATGCTTTCATAATGCTTCGCCAAAAAGCAGGGTTCTTTTTGTGCAAACGCTATCTGAACCCACGGCAAAAACACTGAAATATGCCGCGCAGTTTAGTTTCTTCGACGCTAAGAAGATAGAAGATGGGAGCGTTAGCTTTGTGGATATAGGCGTTCTTATGCGCTATAAGGGCCTTGAACCAGCCTTTAGCTTGCTAGCCTCCGAGTTCAGAAGAGTAAAACCTGCACTAGTGGCGATTGATAGCTTCAAAGTTTTTTCCGATTTAGCTCGATCCCAAGAAGAGCTGAGGAAATTTACTTACAATATTGTAATTCAGCTAATGGCCTGGGAATGTACTGCATTTTTATTAGGCGAATTTTCCTTACAGGAACTTGAATCTAATCCCGTGTCATCGGTTGTTGACGGGATAATTATGCTTCACAGCCAAGAATTTCTGGGGGAGCAGCAGCGATTCATTCAAATCATCAAGATGCGAGGAACGGATCATGATCGTGATAGGCATCCCTTTGCGATTAGAGATAAAGGCATTGAAATCTATGCACCGAAAGCAACCATTCGTCGGGGTCCCGACTTAAGATCAAAAAAGGAAGAAAGATCGGGACGATGTAAATTAGGTATACCTGGATTGGATGATATTTTAGGAGAAGGTATTTCTAGAGGTTCAAGTGTGCTGATCTCAGGGGCGTCTGGTACAGGCAAGACTTTACTCTCTCTTGAAGCCCTCTATCAAGGTGCAAAAATTTTCGGTGAAAAAGGCGTCTTCTTTTCCTTTGAGGAAACAAACGAAAGACTTCGTACTACAGCTCATGATTTGGGTTGGGATTTAGAAGGTGAAATAAGACGAGGGATGATGGAAATTGTATTTATTCCTCAGCCGGACATTCTTGTAGAGCGTGATTTACTTAGGATGCACGAAAGTATAAAGCGTCTTAAAGCTGAGCGAATTGCAATTGACTCGTTGTCGGTTTTCCTACACAAAATGACGGTTTCCCAGTTTGCTCGTGAAAAAGCGTTTCAGCTTGCGACTATCGTGCAGAGTACCCATGCAGTTGGATTTTTTACAAACGATATACCTTACGGCACCCATCAAATTAGTCGGTTTGGTGTCGAAGAAACAGTCATGGACGGGATCATTCTTCTATCTGCAAATGAAGAAGGACTGAATCGGCAAAGGTACCTTGAGGTTTATAAATTGAGAAACACTAGCCATATTCTGGGTCGTCATAAAATGATACTTGGCAATAGGGGACTAATAGTGGAC
This sequence comes from Bdellovibrionia bacterium, assembly GCA_039916675.1. Lineage (GTDB taxonomy): Bacteria > Bdellovibrionota > UBA1018 > UBA1018 > UBA1018 > JBDSKY01. The sequence goes on along the minus strand of JBDSKY010000081.1, from coordinate 3,911 downwards.
AGTGGCGAAAATTTTAAGAAAAAATCGAAGTTTAAAAAAGTTTCGTAGATGTTAAGAAGTTTATAATGGTTGGTGAGCGCAGCTCAGCACTCGCAAGAATTTAAAGGGTTCGATAAATAAAATCATGTATAAAAAAAGGAGAGACTAGCTCCACTAGTCTCTCCTTCCTAATTTTTATCGACTTGGCAGCTGTAGAATGCGCCGCAAGCGAAATTCGAGGCCATAAGCCAATTGAAATTTTAAAAAGCAACGATAGCTTGAGTCCGGAGCACGGCTGCAACCCAGACCGCAAGGTTCCTTATTAGATTATCGGAACGATCGTCACACACGATTTACTGTTACAGGCATGCGTAGGGCCCGTAAGAACAGTCGCAATGAGTTTAGTTTTTATTTTCATCATGATACGTCCTTCTAGTGTAGGTGTAATTACCTACATCTTTAAGCCTACAGGAATGACGTTAAAAGTATACTATTTTAATCAGGTAAAGAAGGCGTGGTCTCTTCGGAAATAACCCAATAAAATAAGATCATTAAGTCCCAGTTTCGTTAGTCATTATTAAATAATTATAGTTAACTGTCTCAAACTGTCTGGCTAAACCAAGCTGATTTCAGAGGCCATGTCGCACAGTTTGTTTACAGTATTCCAGTTCCGGGTTGTAGCGCCAACTGAAAGTATTTTTTCAAAAGCATTGTTTGAGAGCTTCGTATTGCCATACCCATCGGGACAGTAAAGATAGATCTCCTGATCAATTATGTGAAATTGATCACGCTTTGAGGCCAGGGCGGCAAGGTTTTTCAGAACGGTTTTTTTTGGGAGTTCAGAGAGAAAAGTTACATACAGTCTTGAAAGATCGACTGATTTGTCATTTAGGAATGGATTATTTTCTACAATCTTTTTCATTTCTTTCGATGTTTTTATAAGGACAGGAACAGAAAATCCGAAATCGCGGAGAATCAGCTCTGTAATTTGTTTGGACAAGCGGGTTGGAGTTCCCTTCGCAGATTGAAAGATAATATTTCCACTTTGGATATAAGTTTTTATTTCGTGAAATCCAAGGGTTTCAAAAGAAGCGCGGAGATGTTCCATCAGAATTGGTTTTTGTCCGCTTACATTAATTCCTCGCAACATAGCAACACAGGTTAACATCATATCGCTCGCTTTTCAGTTTATCGGTTAGTTCTTAATCTTAACATGGAATCACTCGAATCCAGCCTTTTCCCTCATTACGTTTTGGAGAGCTAGCCGAATAAAAAATATCGATTAAGATTTCTAAGGAATCAATCAGACGAGGTCCGGGGCGATTGAAAAAAGCGTTTCCGTCCGCAATAAATATTTCATTTCTTTTTACTGCCGTTAGAGTTTTCCATGACGGGTGTTCAATTAAGTTAAACATTTCAGTTTCTGATCGGGCTATGCCAAACCCGCAGGGCATGACCACTATGATGTCAGGATCGGCTTGCTCTAAGTCCTCCCACGTCATCCAAGGTGAGTGCTTTCCCGGATGTCCAAATAAATTCTCTCCGCCTGCCAGTTCCACTAATTCTGGAACCCAATTTCCAGCAGCCATTAGCGGATTCATCCACTCGATACAGGCAATCCGAGGTTTTTTCTGCCCTTTTCGAAAATATGAGTCTGCCCTCAATTTTAGTTCATAAAGTTTCTTTTTCAGACGTTCAATGAGCAAATGCCCTTTCTCCGGTACATGCAGGGCTACTGCAACTTTTGAAATATCCGTCCAAAGATCCTCTAAGCAATTTGGCTCGAGCGACACAATTTCAGGCTGAAACTCAAGCCATCCGCAGGTGGCGGCTTCCACGTCTTTGCGGCTGACAGCACAGACTTCGCACTGGATTTGAGTTACAATCACGTCTGGCCTAAGGTCTTTGAGTAGATCACCTTTGACACGGTAGACTGAAAGTCCTTCTTGAAGGATGGCCTTTACCTTCTGATCGATATCATAGCTTTTACCATCTGCCATAAATTTGACTTCAGTTGTGACGGGTAAATGCAGAATTGAGGGAGGAAAATCACACTCATGAGAGATTCCTACTAGCATTTTCTCGCAGTCTAGAGAGCAGATAATTTCCGTACTACTGGCAATCATAGAGACGACTTTCATTTAAAATCCTTTTCTTGCAAATCAGGGGTCAATTCCGGCAAACTTACAGGAAGGTGTCAGATATGAAAAGAAAGATGAAGGTTTTGACTCGGATAAAACCGCTTAAACCCCATTTACTTGAAATATTAAAAAAGGAATCAAATCCTGTACCGTTAACAAGGATGATCCTTTGCGCCGTAGGTTCTACCTTGCCATTGGTCATAGGTGCAATAAATGGGCACCTTCCAATTTCAATATACGGGGCGCTTACTGGATACTTTTTGGCTCTAAATGATCACTTGGGTACGCTGGGACATCGATTGTGGGTTGTTACGCTTACTTTTCTCTTTGTTCTACTTGGATTTTGCACCGGCTTTTTACTGCATGATCAGCAAGTCATATTTCAAATTTGCATAGTGGGTTTGGTTTATTGGTTGGGGATTTTAGGTGGTGATGGGGCAGAGCTCGAGAGAGCTACCTTATTTTTGGTTGTCGGATTGATAGCTGCTTTTTTTTCTAAAACTATTTCGCTTGCGATGATCCCGCTATTTTGTCTTTACAGTTTTATTGGTTATTTCAGTGTGATGGCCGCCATGTTGATTTTAAAGGTATTTTTGAAACGCGAACCCGAACCTTTTTTAGGTCTACGAGCTTCGTTTCAGAAGTCTCTGACAAAGGAGCGAGAAAAGCATATTCATGCTGCAAGCTACACTTTAATGACGCTTTCAAGCATCTGGTTCGCTCAATATTTTCACGTAGAGAGAGGTTACTGGATCGCAATAACAGTCTTGTTGGTTATGAGAGCCGATCCAACTTTATCTCTTTACAAAACATCGCAGCGCCTCTTTGGAACGGGTTTAGGAGTTTTATTTTGTGAGATTGTTCAAATTATTTCCGATCCGTGGGTCCTGATTCTTGGGGTCATGGCTTGCACAATGACTCTACCTTGGGCTCTTAAGAAAAACTATTTGTACGCATCGTTCTTAGTCACGATATTTATAGTTTTGCTTCTTGAGCTTGCGATGGCAACTCATGGAGATACGTCTAATTCCTTTGTAAGGTTGAGAGCAACACTCATAGGGTGCATATTTAGTGTCATAGGAACCGCCTTTTCAAAGCTCATTTCGAGAAAGGGATCGTCTCAGGCTGTTTAGAAAATTAGGTTTTATCCGGTTCTGTGGCTCCCGGAGGTGTAGGCACATCTGCGACACGGGCGTCTAATGGTAAGTCTACCGTAAAAGTGGTTCCTTGGCTCGGAACACTTTCAACCATTATTATGCCACGATGCGCTTCAGTGATTCCCCTTGCTAGAGCTAAACCTAGACCCCAACCTCTTGCTTTGCTTGTTTCTGCCGCCTTGGAGCGGTGGAAGGGGTCGAAAAGCGCAATTTGATCGGCGGGTAGAATCACCTCTCCGTAATTATGCACCTTAAGGAAGACTCGGGCGTCCATTCGAATGGCTTGAATTGTAACCGAACCGAGAGGCGCCCCATATTTAACCGCATTGTCGGCAAGGTTCTCAATGACTCGTCTAAGAGATGAGCAATCCCAATATCCAATGATTGAGGGTTGCGCTTCGACAACAAACCGACTCCCATGAATGATTGTGAGTTCTGCAACTGCTTCCTGAATAGTTTTCTCGATATCACATTCTCCGATGTCTATATGGATTTGTTCTTGCGCGTTAATACGATTGATATCAAGGAGATCAATAACCATACGGTCGATTCGGTCGAGGCTCCGAACTGCGCGTTCTGCAAACTCTAAATGCTTTGAAACGTTACAAGGGTTTCGGTCTATCATTGATAAATT